>JBAREU010000359.1:0-10694 GCA_049796515.1 Solirubrobacterales bacterium | reverse complement strand
CCCCTGAGCGACGGCACGTCCCCGGTGCGGAGGGCGCGGACGAAGTAGAGCGCGGCTAGGGCGGTGAGGAGTGCCAGCAGGGCGTAGCTGCGTGCCTCCTGCGAGTACCAGAGCAGCATCGGGTTGACCGCGACCAGGGCCGCGGCGACGATCCCGGTCCGGCGGCTGCGCAGCTCGGCGCCGAGCAGGTACGCGACGGGGACCGTCGCCACCCCCGCGAGGGCCGAGAACGAGCGCAGGCCGACCTCGCCGGTTCCCGCGATCTGTGTCCAGAACCAAGCCAGCGCGTAGTAAAGCGGCGGTGCCGACTCGCTGAAGCCGACCGCTTCCATCGCGTGCCAGAAGTCGGCGCGCAGGACGCGGCTGGCGGTGACGATCTCGTCGTGGTGGTAGGCCTGCGCGCCGAGCGTGGCGAAGCGCAGCGCGGCGGCGGCGACCGTTAGCCCGGCGACAATCCAGAAGGCGCGCGAGCGCGAGCGCGCCGCCTCGCGGAGGGCTTCGTAGAACGTCGACAGGTTGCCCCTGCCCAGGGCCTCGGCTGCCTCCATGGTTACTTCGCCAATGCCGCGCCGACCGCCTTCGAGACCTCGTCGACGTAGACGAACTCCAGCTCGCTGCGCTCGTGCTCGGGGATCTCGGCCACATCGCCTTCGTTTCGCTCGGGCACGATCACCCGCTTGATGCCCGCGCGCTGAGCCGCCAGCGACTTCTCCTTGAGCCCGCCGATCGGCAGCACCTGGCCGGTCAGGGTCACCTCGCCGGTCATCGCCACATCGTTGCGCACTGGGCGGCCGGAGATCAACGAAGCGAGCGCCACCGTCATCGCCACCCCGGCCGAGGGCCCGTCCTTCGGCACCGCACCGGCCGGGACGTGGATGTGAATGTCATGCTGGGCGAACCAGTTCTCGTCCAGGTCCGGCGCGAGGTCGCGCCAGTGCCCGCGCACGTAGGAGAGGGCGGCCTGCGCCGACTCTTTCATCACGTCGCCGAGCTGGCCGGTGATCGTCAGCTTGCCGGAGCCCGGCATCGCGGTCGCCTCAATGAAGAGCACGTCACCGCCGGTCGGCGTCCAGGCCAGCCCGGTGGCGACGCCGGGATCCTTGGTGCGGCGGCGCTGCTCGGCGAAGAAGCGGCGGCGGCCGAGCAGCTCGCGCGCCCGCTTGGCCGAGACCTTGACCTTGCCGTTGGCCCTGCCCTCGGCGACGTCGCGCGCGACTTTGCGGCAGATCGTGCCGATCTGCCGCTCGAGGTTTCGCACACCGGCCTCGCGCGTGTACTCCTCGATGATCGCGGTCAGCGACGGGTCGGCGAACTCGATCTGGGAGGGCTTGAGGCCGTTGGCCTCGATCTGGCGCGGTACCAGGTAGCGGCGGGCGATGTGGCGCTTCTCCTCCAGCGTGTAGCCGGCCAGCTCGATCGTCTCCATCCGGTCCTGCAGGGGACCGGGGACGGTGTCGAGGATGTTCGCGGTGGCGATGAACATCACCTCGGAGAGGTCGAACTCAAGGTCGAGGTAGTGGTCGCGGAAGCTGTCGTTCTGCGCCGGGTCGAGCACCTCCAGCATCGCCGAGGACGGATCGCCGCGGAAGTCGGCGCCCATCTTGTCGATCTCGTCGATCATGAAGACGGGGTTGCGCGAGCCGGCGTCGCGCAGGGCACGGATGATCGTCCCCGGCATGGCGCCGATGTAGGTGCGGCGGTGGCCGCGGATCTCGGCCTCGTCGCGCACGCCGCCCACTGAGATGCGCTCGAACTCGCGCCCCAGGGCCTTGGCGATCGAGCGGCCGAGGCTGGTCTTGCCGACGCCGGGCGGGCCGACGAAGCAGAGGATGGGGCCCGGTGAGTCGGGTTTCAGCTTGCGCACCGCCAGGTACTCGAGGATGCGGTCCTTGACTTTCTCCAGGTCGTAGTGGTCGGTGTCGAGCACCTCGCGGGCGTGGGAGATGTCGAGGTTGTCCTCGGTCTCCTGCGACCAGGGCAGCTCGACCAGCCACTCGAGGTAGGTGCGAATGACGCCGTGCTCGGCTGCCGCCGGCGGCAGTTTCTCCAGCCGCGAGAGCTCGCGCTCGGCCGCTTTCAGCGCGTGCTCAGGCAGCCCGGCCTCCTCGATCCGCTGGCGCAGCTCGTTCGCCTCGGCCTGCTGCTCGTCGCCCTCGCCCAGCTCGTCCTGGATCGCTTTCAGCTGCTGGCGCAGGAAGAACTCGCGCTGGCCTTTGTCGACTTCGGACTGGACCTGGGACTGGATCTGACTGCCGAGCTGGACGACCTCGAGCTCGCGGGCGAGGATCTGCGAGAGGCGGCGTAACCGGGCGGCCACGTCGACCTCCTCCAGCAGCGCCTGCTTTTCCTCGGTGGAGATGCGCAGCGCGCCGGCGATCAGGTGGCCGAGGGCGGCGGGGTCCTCGATGTTGGCGACCGCCATCTGCAGCTCCTCGGGCAGATAGGGGATGTGCTCGACGATCTCCGAGAAGGTGCGCTGGACGTTGCGGGTCAGCGCCTCCAGCTCGGGGCTGCCCTCGACCACATCGGGCAGCTCGGCGATCCGTGCCACTAGGTAGGGCTCCTCGGCAACGTAGGGGCCGAGCCGCACCCGCTGCGTCCCCTGGACGAGGATGCGCAGCGTTCCGTCGGGAACTTTCAGCATGCGGGCGACGACGCCGACGACGCCGACCTCATAGAGCCCGTCCGGGCCCGGCTCCTCGTCCTCGGGATCGCGGGCGGCGACCATCGCCAGCATCCGGTTGGCGCCGAGGACGTCGTCGACCAGCTTGATCGAGCGTTCCTGGCCGACGGCGAGCGGGGTCAGCGTCTCGGGGAAGGTGACCGTCTCGCGCAGCGGCAGCACCGGCAACGCGTCGGGCAGGGGCTGGCTGGCGCGGATCGCGTCCTCGGCGTCGAACGGCGCCTCGACGACCTCCAGCGTCGGCGAACCCTCCATCAGTGCCGCCTCTCGCGGGTGCGGTCCGGCTCTGACGAGTGGCTGGGGGTGGCTGGCAAGACCGGTGGGCGAAGGCGATGCAGCGCATCGTCGAGGCCGCTGGGCGCCGCCAGGCGCACCCAGACGCCGTCAGAACGGAGCGTAGTCGCGGGAGTCGGCACTAGTCGCGCCCGATCGGCACGCGGCGGGTCGTCTGCGACGGATCGCGCAGCGGCAGGTCGATCCGCAGCACGCCGTCCTCATAGGTCGCCTTGGCCTGGTCGGCATCGACGTCCACCTGCAGCTCGACCACCCGGCGGAACGGACCCGAGGGGATCTCGACCTGCTGGTAGACCCGGCCTTCGGTCTCCTGCACCGGCCGTTCGCCGACGATCGCCAGCTGCCGTCCGCTGACCTCGATCCCGACCTGGTTGAGATCCACCCCAGCTAGATCGACCTTGACCACAGCTCGCTGCGGATCGCCGCAGTAGTAGACGTCGACATTGGGCGAGAACCCCGTGCTCCTCCTGCTCACATACGTCGCTCGTCCCCAGGCCCCACCCAGCATCTGATCCATCTCCCTGCGCATCCGTGCGAAATTCGCAAATACATCCCGTTCAGGCATAGGCGCAAAACATAGCCGTCGCGGGAAGCCCGCTCTACACAGCGCTGGACTGAGCCGCCCAGCGGGGCGGCCGCATCAGCAGGACCGGCTGGCGCGGGGGGACGAGACCCTCGGGGCGGTTCTGGCGAAAGGTCGAGCAGGGCTCATCGACCTGGAGCGCGCAGAGATGGTTCTTGCGGAAGTAGCAGTCGTCGCAGGTCGGCTGTTTCTTGCGCGCCACGGCGGGCATGTTGGCACTCTCGTGACAGTTTCGTGACGCCTGATTCCGCAAATCGCAACCTCTTTGAGACAGGTCTGTCACGACTTCCCCGCGTCTTGCGAGAGTCGGGTTCGCGGGTCGCTAGCATTGGCTGCAGATGGAGGCTCATAACCGCACCGAGAAGCTCTCGGCCTCCCCACAGCTCTTCGAGAGCGAATTCCTCAACTTCTTCTCGCGGGTCCATCCCGTCATCCCGGCGATCATCTTCTTGCCGGTGATCGTCGCGATGGAGTGGCTGGGGGCGGACCGGGGACAGGCAGCCTGGCAGCTCGTCCTGCTGAGCCTTGGCGGAATCGGCGTCTGGACGCTGACCGAGTACTGGCTGCACCGGCTGGTCTTCCACTGGGAGCCCGATAATGCCTTCGGGCGGCGCATGCACTTCATCATCCACGGCATCCACCACGACCACCCCAATGACAAGATGCGGCTGGTGATGCCCCCGGCGGTCTCGATCCCGCTGGCCGTGCTCTTCTTCTTCGCCTTCACCCTGATCTTCGGCACGCCCGCCGCTTATCCGCTCTTCGGCGGCTTCATCCTCGGCTACCTCGCCTACGACTACACGCACTACTACGTGCACCACTTCGTGCCCAAGTCCGATCTGAGCAAGGGGCTGCGCGAGCAGCACATGCGCCACCATTTCCAGGACCATCGTTTCGGCTACGGCGTCTCCTCACCCATCTGGGACGTCGTGTTCCGCACGCTTCCGAGGAAGCATCGCCGCTGAACATTCGCTTCCCGGGCGTCGCGAAACCTGTGCAGTACCTGTGTCACTTGTGTCAAAGAGGTGTCCAATAGTCAGGTTGGGGTAGGCCAATGTGGCCAACGTGCTTTCCACAGTCACTTATGACTGTGCAACACTGCGGTACGTAACTCCCTCTTAGTGACCCGGCCGGCTCGATACGGACCGGACGAAAGGAACGAGATGCCAAGCACCACTCACGTACTCGACGAGGCCCGCGACCTGGTCAAGAAGCGGCTCGCCGAGCTGGACGACGAGCGCAAGCGCCTTGAGCGTGCTCTCTCCGAGTTGGGCGGAAAAGTCACCGCTCGAACCGGCCGCCGCCCAGGCCGCCCACGCGGCTCCGGCGCGAAAGCCACCGGACCGAAAAAACGCCGTCGCCGCAAGGGCACCCGTGCCGATCAGGCAGTCTCGCTGGTCGAGGGCGACCCGGGGATCAGCGCTTCGGACATCGCCAAATCGATGAAAATCAAGCCCAACTACCTCTACCGGGTCCTCGGTGACCTCGAGAAAGAGGGACGGGTGAAGAAGAAAGGGCGGCAGTACTACCCGTCCAAATAGGGCGTGCGCCTTGGGGCGTATCCCGGTAGGGGTTCCACTTAACTTTTTCGAGCCACGGTTGCGGCTATGGACAATGGCCGGCCGCGAAAAAGTACAAGACGTTTCACCCCTACCGGGATACGCCCTACACGAGGCCTAGCTGGCTGACGGCCTCGCGCTCCTCGCGTAGCTCGGAGATGCTGGCGTCTATGCGGGGGCGTGAGAACTCCGGTACGTCTAGGCCCTCGACCACGGTCCACTCGCCACCTGTGCAGCTGCAGGGATGGCCGGCGACCACGCCCTCCTCGATGCCGTAAGCGCCAGTCGACGGGACACCCATCGATACCCAGTCGCCCTCGGGCGTGCCGAGCACCCAATCGCGCACGTGGTCGATCGCGGCGTTGGCGGCCGAAGCGGCGCTGGAGGCACCCCGGGCATCGATGATCGCGGCACCGCGCTTGGCCACCCGGGGGATGAACTCCTCGGCGATCCAAGCCTCGTCGTCAACCAGGTCCCAGGCGCTCGTTCCCTCGACCCGGGCGTTGACCAGGTCCGGGTACTGCGTGGTCGAGTGATTACCCCAGACCGTCATGTTGCTGACGCTGGAGATCGGCTTTCCGAGCTTGTTGGCGAGCTGGGCGATCGCCCGGTTGTGATCGAGTCGCATCATCGCGGAAAAGCGCTCGCGCGGGACTCCGTCGGCATTCGACATGGCGATCAGGCAGTTGGTATTGGCCGGATTGCCGACGACGAGCACCTTGACGTCACTGGCTGCGCCGGCGGCGATCGCTTCGCCCTGTGGCTTGAAGATGCCGCCGTTTGCCTCGAGCAGGTCGGCGCGCTCCATGCCGGGTCCGCGCGGCCGAGCACCGACGAGCAGGCCGACATTGCAGCGCTCGAACGCCTGCTTGGGGTCGTCGTGGATGTCGATCCGCCTCAGCAACGGGAAGGCGCAGTCCTCGAGCTCCATCGCGGTGCCCTCGGCGGCCTTGACCGCATCTGGGATCTCGAGCAGGCTGAGCTCGACCGGGGTATCCGCCCCGAGCATCTGGCCGCTGGCAATGCGGAAGAGCAGGGCGTAGCCGATTTGACCGGCGGCGCCGGTGACGGTGACTTTGACGGGGGTGCTCACGTGTTCGTCATCTCCTGAAGTCGTGGATTGGTGTTGCTAGGCGCCCATGGCGCGTTGCAGGCGCTCGTCGATCGCAGCGAGGAACTCCTGCGTCGTGAGGAACTGCTGGTCTGGCCCGACGAGCAGCGCCAGGTCCTTGGTCATCTTGCCGCTCTCGACTGTCTCGATGCAGACCTGCTCTAGGGTCGCGGCGAACCGTGACACCTCCGGCGTCTCGTCGAGGCGGCCACGGGCTGCGAGGCCGCGGGTCCAAGCGAAGATCGAGGCGATCGGGTTGGTCGAGGTCGGCTTGCCTTCCTGGTGCTGGCGGAAGTGGCGGGTCACGGTGCCGTGCGCCGCCTCGGCCTCGACGGTCTTCCCGTCGGGGCTCATCAACACGCTCGTCATCAACCCCAAAGATCCGAATCCCTGCGCGACGGTGTCGGACTGTACGTCGCCGTCGTAGTTCTTGCAGGCCCAGACGTAACCGCCTTCCCACTTCAACGCAGCGGCGACCATGTCGTCGATCAGGCGGTGTTCGTAAGAGATTCCCTTCGCCTCGAACTCGGTCTTGAACTCGTCCTCGTATACCTCGGCGAAGAGGTCCTTGAAGCGGCCGTCATAGCGCTTGAGGATCGTGTTCTTGGTCGAGAGGTAGACCGGGTAGCCTCGCTCGAGTCCGTATCGCATCGAGGCGCGAGCAAAGTCGCGGATCGAGTCGTCGCGGTTGTACATCGCCATCGCGATGCCGCTCCCCGGGAAGTCGTAGACCTCGAGCTCGACCGGCTCGGACCCGTCGTTGGGGGTGTAGGTCAAGGTCAGCTTCCCCTCACCGGGGACGACCATGTCGGTCGCGCGGTACTGGTCGCCGAAGGCGTGACGGCCGATCACGATCGGCTTGGTCCAGCCCGGCACCAGGCGCGGGATGTTGGAGATCACGATCGGCTCACGGAAGATGACGCCGCCGAGGATGTTGCGGATCGTGCCGTTGGGGGAGCGATACATCTCCTTCAGGCCGAACTCCTCTACCCGCGCCTCGTCAGGGGTGATCGTCGCGCACTTGACACCGACCCCGTGCAGCTTGATCGCTTCCGCCGCCTCCACCGTGATCCGGTCTTCGGTCGCGTCGCGGCTCTCGATCCCGAGGTCGAAGTAGACGAGGTCGACATCGAGGTAGGGAAGGATCAGCTGCTCTTTGATGAACGACCAGATGATCCGGGTCATCTCGTCGCCGTCGAGCTCGACGACCGGGTTCTTGACTTCGATTTTCTCGGGCACGGGCGCGGCGATGCTATCGATGCCACAATCAAGGCGATGGCCACGGTCGAGCGTCCCTCGAGCAGCACCCACGAGGTCTTCAACCAGCCGCCGCCGCTGGAGGACTACAACTCCTTCGACTCAGACCGCGTCCTGGTCGAGGCGCTGCACCGCGAGGGCGCCGAGTGGGCCGAGGAGAAGGCGCGTGAGCTGGGGGCGATCTGCGGCTCCTCGCAGACGATCCGCTGGGGCTTCGAGGCCAACGAGAAGAAACCGGTGCTCCGCACCCACGACCGCTATGGCCACCGGGTCGACGAGGTCGAGTTCGACAGCTCCTGGCACGAACTGATGCGGATTGGGGTCGATCAGGGACTGCACGCTTCGCCGTGGCGCGAGCCGGGGGCTGGCGCCCACGTCGCCCGCGCGGCGATGTTCACCCTGCTGATGCAGGCCGAGAGCGGCGTCGGCTGCCCGCTCTCGATGACCTACTCGGCGATCCCGGCGCTGCGCAAGCAGCCCGAGCTGGCCGAGGAGTGGGAGCCGCGCTTCCTCTCGCTCGACTACGACGAGCGCTCGCTACCGGCCGAGCGCAAGCGCGGCGCCCTCTGCGGGATGGCGATGACCGAGAAGCAGGGCGGCTCCGACGTGCGCGCCAACACGACCACGGCAACGCCGCTGAACGGCGGCGGGCCGGGAGCCGAGTACGAGGTCGTCGGCCACAAGTGGTTCTGCTCGGCGCCGATGTGCGACGCCTTCCTCGTCCTCGCCCAAACCGACTCCGGCATCTCCTGCTTCCTGATGCCGCGCTGGACGCCGGATGGCGAGCACAACGCCTTCCACATCCAGCGGCTCAAGGACAAGCTCGGCAACCGCTCCAACGCCTCCAGCGAGGTCGAGTTCCGCGGCGCCTGGGCGCGAATGATCGGCGAGGAGGGTCGCGGCGTGCCGACGATCATCGAGATGGTCAACCACACCCGCCTCGACTGCGTGATCGGTGCCGCAACCGGCTACCGAGCGGGTGTCGTGCAGGCGCTCAACCACACCTCTCATCGTTCCGCCTTCGGGGCGGACCTGATCGACCAGCCGCTGATGCGAAACGTGCTGGCCGACCTCTGCGTCGAGTCCGAGGCGGCGACGATCGCGGCGATGCGCCTCGCCCGCGCCTACGACGAGGTCGCGGCGGGTAACGAGGAGGCGGCCGAGTTCCGCCGCCTCGCCAACGCCGTGCTCAAGTACTGGATGTGCAAGCGGGCTCCCTGGCACGCGGTCGAGTGCCTCGAGTGCCTGGGCGGCAACGGCTACGTCGAGGAGTCCGGCATGCCGCGGCTCTACCGCGAGGCGCCGCTGGCCTCGATCTGGGAGGGCTCGGGCAACGTGCAGTGCCTCGACGTGCTGCGGGCGATGGTCAAGAACCCAACCTCGGTCGAGGCCTTCTTCGCCGAGGTGCTCGAGGGCGCCGGGGCCGAACCGAAGCTCGATGCCTACGTGTCCTCCCTGCGTGCCGAGATCCCCGGCGACATCGAGACGATCGAGTCGCGTGCGCGGCGCATCGTCGAAGGGATGGCGCTGGCCCTGCAGGCCTCCCTCCTGGTTCGCTACGGCGACCCGGCCGTCGCCGACGCGTTCTGCGCCTCGCGCCTATCGGGCGACTGGGGCAATGCCTTCGGCACCCTGCCCGCGGGGACCGATTTCGGCCGCATCATCGACCGCCACCGCGTCAGCTAGCCGCGTCTCTCAAAGCACGGCCAACCTGCTCAGCCGTGATGACTCCGGAGAGCCTGCCGTCGGCGTCGACCGCCATCACCGCGCCGAAGCGACGTAAGGAGCGGTTGGCCAGCAGGGTGTCGAGCGGGGCGTCGTCGCGGACCTGGAAGGTGCCGTCGTCGCGCTCGAGCACGTCCGCCACAAGCGAGGTCGCTCGCGATGTCTCGGGGACCTCGTCGGCTTTGTCGCGCACGATCAGGCCGAGGAAGCGGTGGGCCGCGTCGATCACCGGGAACCAGGGCCAGCGGTAGCGGAGGAAGTACTCGTCAAGCGCCTGCTCGACGCTGAGGTCGTCGGGGATGGCGACCGGCTCCCGATCCATCACGTCGGAGACCTGGAGCTCGCTGATGCGGCCGCTGATCGCGGTCTGGGCGGTGGCCGCGCGAGCCGAGCCGTTGACGACGAAGCCGATCAGAGCCAGCCAGACGCCAGCGAAGACCGCGCCGTCGAAGACCAGCAACAACCCACCGCCGATGAAGATGTAGGCGAAGACGCGGCCCAAGTTGGCGGCGAAGCGGGTCGCCGAGGTGCGGTTTCCGGTCCGCCACCAGGCGATCGCCCGCACTATCCGGCCGCCGTCCATGGGGAAGGCGGGCAGGAGGTTGAAGACGAGGACGAGGAGGTTGATCGAGGCCAGCCAGCCGATCATCGCGAGCACGCCGGAGACCCCCGAGTTGCTCTCGATCAGCACCGCCTTGCCGAAACCGTCGGCCCCCGCGGCGGCGATACCGATCGCCGTCAGTACGACGACGATCGCCAGCGTCACCAGCGGGCCGGCGACCGCCACCTTGAACTCGGTGGCGGGGCTGTCGGATTCGCGGCTCATCCGCGCCATCCCACCGAAGATCCAGAGCTGGATGCTGGAAATGCCGATGCCGTTACGCAAAGCCGCCATCGCGTGCCCGAGCTCGTGCAGGACAATCGAGCCGAAGAAGCCGAAGGCGCTGAGGATCGCCAGCAGGAACGGCGTCGAGGCCGAGCTGCTCTCGTCAAGGACGTCGCCGTAGAAGTCCGAGAGCCAGAAGATGACGAGGAAGAGGACGAGGAACCAGGACCAGTCGACAGCGATGCGGATTCCTCGCACGTGGAAGAGCGTGATCGGTTTGCCGCCGAGCATTCGCCAATGTTAAGGGGCCATTCCGGCAGGGGTTCCACTTAACTTTTTCGGTGTATCGGGTTTAGCTGACGCCCGGTGCGCTCGACGGAAAAGTACAAGACGTTCCACCCCTACCGGAATGGCCCTATGTAATGTCGCGACCATGCTCGCGGGCAAGGACCGACTGAGGAGCTGGCTCGAGGAGCTGGAGCGGATTGAGCGGCCCTCGGCTTCGGAGGGGGAGCGGCGGGCGGCTGAGTGGCTGGTGGAGCGTTTCGCTGCGCTTGGGGCTGAGGCGCGGATCGAGGCTGAGACCGCACATGGGACCTACTGGTGGCCGCTCGGCATCGGCGCCGCGCTGGGGGCGCTCGGCGGGATCGCGGCGC
>JBAREU010000358.1:0-2735 GCA_049796515.1 Solirubrobacterales bacterium | reverse complement strand
GCCCTGATGAAGCCGTAGCGGGCGTTCTCGGGGCAGTTGTCGGCGGCGAACTGCACCCTGGTGCAGATCGTCTTGATGTGGGCCTGGTCGAGGAAGGCAGATCTCGGCAGTCGAACTACGAGACCCTCTATGTTCGCGTCGCCTTTGCGCGGCGTGTAGATCGCCGAGAGGCCTGGATGCCCGCCTCGCTTGGTGCCGCCTTTGAGATTCAGGGCGAGCTTCGGTTTGAAGCCGAGGTTCAGGCAGTTTGCCGCCTGGTAGCGGGTCGAGAGGTCTGCCGACCGATCGTCTGCTGGGTCGAGGACATTCAGGTAGGACCCAAAGAGGGTCGCCTTGGCGCTCGATTCATCACAGCTCGTCGGGTTGAGCGTGAAGTTCGGCCTGTCGACGTAGACCCTGAGATCTCTGACCTTCAAGACAATCCCCTTGAGGATGTGGGGGATCGGATCAGATGCCGCTCCGTCGACTTCGACTTCTGCGGTTTTCGGGTTGAGGTCCAACCCGAGCCTGACGACGACCGTGTCGGCGTCGAAGGGTCCGGCGACCGCGGGGGTGATCGAGATCACGCTGAGCGGAGCGCCTTTGTATGGGCCGCCGAGGTAGACCTGGCCTTTGACGTAGGTGAGGGCCGATCCGACTCCGGCTCCCGCCAGGGTGTGTCCGATCAGCGAGTTGGCCGGACAGCTGGGGCTTGCGAGCTCCTCGCGGCCGGTCTTCGCCTTGGCGACGTCAACCGCCGAGTCGGGGCATTTGCTCACTCCGGCCAGAGATCCCAATACGCCCGGAGGCAGGACCGAGGAGAACTTGGTCATGTTCTGTTCGCCGTCCTCGCGGGTCAGGCGCATGTTGAAGGGGCTGAAGTCGCCGGCGTTGTTGTTGATCGATCCCGCTTCGAAGTCGGGATCGAAGGGAGGTATGCCCCCTGGTGGGCAGGGTCCTCCGCCTACTCCAGAGGTGATCTGGAAGTCAGAGAGCACCGTTCTGGGGTTGCTTGGATCCGAGCGCGGGTAGAACCTCGCTTCGGTCGTGTGGGTGCCGCAGGTGGACGGGGTGACCAGGGCTGATCTCACTCCCTCCCTGAGGTGGGCGTTGAAGTGAGAGAAGGGGAACTGCGGTATGTCGTCGAGGGTGACGAGGATCTGGCCGGTTACTGGATCTGGCTCGACCAGGACCGGCAGCTTCACGTTTACTCCCAGCTCGGTGTTCTTCAAGGCGAAGTAGAGCGCGATCAGGCTGTCGAAGGGGTTCTCCGCGCCTGGAGTGCTCGTCCTCGGATCGTCCTGCTGGGCGAGGAAGATCGATCCGTCGATGTCTTCGTCGATGATCGGGAACTCGGTGTGCAGGGTTCCCACCTTCGAGGAGTTGGGACAGCCCTCGCCGGGAGCCGAGCGAAGCGTCTCGCGCGCCAGGTCGGCCGGGGTGCAGACACCGAGGCCTTCACCCACGGAGGGGTTGATCGTCATCCCCTCGGGCAGGGCGATCACCGCTTTCTTGGTGACTGCCTGGGAGATCCCGTCGGGGCTCTTCAGGCCCTCGTCGCGGAACTCGACGTCGAAGTCGAGGCCGGTGCCCGACTCGGCCGAGTCGGCGCTCGCCTTTGACTCGATGCTCGGCGAGAAGGGGAGTTTCTCGCAGCCGTGGAAGCCCTGCGGGTTGGGGGGCGTGCCGTTGTCGTCGTTGACGATCGTGCCTTCGAGCCATTTGCCGGGGTTGAGCCAGGAGTCCGCTTTCCAGTTGGTCTGTACCGGACCGACGCACTCGGTCGGCAGGGTGAGGAAGGGCTTGGGCTCCAGACCGGCGGAGCAGTTGCCCAGCGATTCGAAGGGAACTTCTCCAAAGCTCAAGTCACTCAAGCAAAGTCCCCGCATTGAATCGTGCGTCGGGTCCGCCGGCACACCCCAGAGCTCGACGAACCCGGCGAGGACGGCAACCACCTCGGATACCTGGTCAGCGGTCGCCGTGACACGGTACTCGCCGCCCTGCTCGATCGTGACGTCGACGACCTGGGGCACGCCGACGATCATGAAGCCCAGCCTCAAGACGGCGCCGGGAGGGGGCTCGAGGTTGAAGACCGCACCGCTCGCGTAGAGGCCCGGGGCGAGGAGGTTGATCGCGGCGGCACCGACGGCCGTGTTGTTGGGGCATTTGGTGCGGGGGGCAGCGACGAACAGCTCGGTCGAGCAAACCGGCATCGCAGTCGTATCGCCTGAGAAGCCGGGGGGCAGCTCGAAGACCAGGTCCCGCAATCGCTCGTCGGGGAGGAGTTCGAAGAATTCATTTTCGGTGTAGTTGATGTCGAAGGCGTTCGTCACCGCGGAGGGGTGCGAGCCTGCCTGGATCGCCGGCGGCTCGTCTAAAGGTTTCAATGGGGTGGTGTCTTTCTCGCTGATCTGCTGATCGATTTTGCTGAAGCCGAACTCGGCGGTCGCAGGGGCGGCGCCGACCGCGGCTGCGAGGAGCGCCATCACGGCGAGGAGCGCGGCGAGCATGCCGCCTCTGCGAGTGGCGTGCGGGTTCGGGCTGAGCTTCATCGCTTCTGTCTCCTTGCTCGAGGTGGAGTCGGCGGTCCTCTGCTTGCCTACTCGCCAGTTCATCGACCCGCCCTCCGGCCGGCGCCCTTACAGCGCTTGGCGGCTTTCCTCTTGCTCGCTTTGCCGTTCGCCTTGCCGCTTCGCTTGCGCGCGCGGCAGCGGCGGCGTGGCTTTGCGGGCGCTGGGTCGCCTGCGCCCCTGAAG
>JBAREU010000357.1:0-1814 GCA_049796515.1 Solirubrobacterales bacterium | reverse complement strand
CTCCGGTGACGCACGCAGCGTGCTCTCCGTCGCCGGCGCAGCCGAGGTGGCGGTCCAGGAGGTCGAGGGTGGAGAGGACGATTCCGTCTCGACCGCGATCTCGCCGCTCTACTCCCTGACTTCGCCCACCCCGCTGGAGGAGCCCATCACCCTTCGCTTCGACCTACCGGCCGGAGCGGTGGACCCCAGCCTCCTGCGGGTTGCCTTCCGCGACTCTGCTGCCGAGGAATGGTCGTGGATCCGGGGACGAGTCGAGGGCTGGTCCTACGTGGTCGAGACTGGCCATCTCTCGGAATGGCAACTGCGGGAGATGCATTGCTCGGACAGCCTCGGCGGGCCGGAAAGGATCGAGGTCGAGGTCGAGAACCCGGACCCGGACGATCCCCTGCTCCAAGTCTGCCCGCGTGAGATCGGTGGCAAGCCAGGCCTGATCGTCCTCAACAATCGCTCGATCGGCCTCGAGTTCCCGGTCCTGGAGGGGATTCGCGTAGTGGAGGTCGGCGGTGGCACGATCGCAGAGGATGCCTGGGGGCCGCTCAACAGCCTCCAGTTCGGCAAGCCGTGGCTGCTCGTCCCCGGCGACGGGTTCGTGGCGCTCGCGTTCGACGTCGTCCCGGGGGAGCTGACTTTCGAATCGACGAACTCCGCCCTCGTTTTCGACCTGCTGCTGACCGTCGCCGGGGGCGCGGGGGCGAGGTTCGTGGAGTGCGCCCACACGTTCTCGGAGTCCTTTCGAGACTCGCAGCTTGGCATCCGGGCGAAGCTGAGCAAGATCCTCAAGGACGGGATCATCGCCTGTGGCGGACCGGTCGGCAGCATCGCCGGGATCCCGGATTTGCTGCGAAAGGTCTGGGACTCCTTTGGCGCGATTACGGACAGCGCGACCGTGTCGTTCACCCGTCCCGTCCCCGCGAGGCTGCCCGAGCCCAGGCCGGCGCTCCGCCTGAGCGGGCCGGTCGACTTCACCGGTGTTGCGCCCGTGCGGATCGGGATGACCAAGGCGGATGCGGAAGCCGTCACCGGGCTCCATTTCCTCGGGACCGCGATCCTCCCTGGGTGCGGGGAAATGCGTCCAAGCCCGGGGATGGGGGACGCGACCGAGGACGACTACCTGCCCGGCGTTTCGTTGATGATCGTGGGCCCGAGTCGTGGCGACCTCCTCGGCCACGGCCGGATCGCGCGGGTGGACGTGTTCAAGCGTGGCTACACCACCGAGGGGGGTCTGGGCATCGGGAGTACCGAGGCGGAAGTGAAAGAGGAGTACGGCGTCTATGTCAAGGTCAGCGAGAGCGAGTACGGCCGCGGGCACTACCTCACCGTTCGCCCGCCGGACGCCGCTCGCAGCCGCTACCGGATCGTCTTCGAGACCGACGGAAGCCGAGTGACCGCGATACGCGCGGGACAGCTTCCCGAGGTCGGGTTCGTCGAGCATTGCCTCTAGCTGGAGGCCTGGGCGGAAGCATTGTGGGCCTTATGGGGCCCACAATGCTTCATCGAACTAAGGAGCGGCGGCCTCGGCGACGGCTGTCATCGCCTCGATTCGGGCGCTGGCCAGGCCCCTGACCACGACGGTGTCGAGCGCGGTGTAGGCGGCGAGGCATTGCTGGGCCCGCTCGCGGTCTGGCACGGCCACGCCGACCGTGCCCTCGGGCTCGGCGAGGCGGTTGAAGTGGTTGCGGTAGCCGGCGTGGAGCTCGCGGTAGAAGGACTCCTCCTTGGCGAGGCGCTCGCTCGCGTCGGGGCCGACGGCGGTGCGGACGTAGCCGAAGACCGGTGGTCGCTCGCGGCCCGCCTCGGCGGCACCGGCCTCGACC
>JBAREU010000356.1:0-7651 GCA_049796515.1 Solirubrobacterales bacterium | reverse complement strand
CCTCGCGCACCTATGAGGGACCGGGCAACGTCCCCCAGGTCGCCAAAGGCTGCCCCAAAGGCAAGCGCAAGGTGCGAAAAGGCGGCAAAGTCCGCTGCGTCAAACGCAAAGGCAAAAGCGGCAAAGCCAAGAAACGAGCCGCTGAGAACCGGAGGGCAATGCGATGAAGCGCCTAGCCCCGATCCTCGCGGTCGCCTTCGTTGCTGCCGCCCTTCTGCCCGTCTCCGCTAATGCCTCCTCCCCCGCCAAAGGCAACTTCGGCCTCTACGGCTTCGACATCACCTTCACCGACAAAGACGGGCTGCCCCAGACCCAAGCGGGCTCCCACCCCTTCGCCCTGACCCTCTCCGTGGGGGCGAACATGGATAGCGAAAACATCCCCGAAGGCAGAGTGCGCGACCTGGTGATCGAACAGATCCCGGGCCTCCTCGGCGACACCACCGCCTACCCGCGCTGCTCAAGCCTTGAGTTCCTCCTCGGAGAATCAGAGCCCGCCTGTCCCCTGGAGTCAGCGGTCGGCATCACCGCCAACTCGGTCACCAGCGCGGGCAGCTGGATCACCTCCCCCCTCTACAACATCGCACCGCCCCCCGGAGTCCTCCTGCGCCTGGGCTTCGCGGTCGAAGTGCAGCGGATCATCGTCGACGTAGCCCTCAGCCCCGAATACCCCCACAGCGGCCTATCGCCGACCCGCAACATCACCCAGGCCCTCGACTTCTTCGCCAACAAGACCCAGCTCTGGGGCGATCCCTCAGCCGATGCCCACGATGAACTCCGCGGCCCCTGCGGAGCAACCCTCGAAGCGACCAAACTCCCCCCCGGGGACCTTGGCTTCCAGTTCAAAGGCAAAGGCAAATCCTGCCCGGTAGAACCCCGTCAAAAGCCCCTCCTCACCCTGCCGACCTACTGCGGTGAACCACTCGCCAGCTTCTATGAAGCGCTCTCCTGGGAAGGGGACTTCGACGCAGGCCAAACCGAAACCCACGACAACAAAGGCAACCCCCAACCCTTCGAGGGCTGCGGCAAACTCGGCTTCAAACCATCGATCGAAGCAAAGCCAACCACCAGGGCAGCGCAAAGCCCCACCGGCCTTGACCTCTCGATCGAGGTAGCAGACGAAGGCCTGACCTCGGTCACGGGCCTCTCCCAGTCGCGCATTCGCGACGCAATCTTCTACCTGCCCGAGGGGATGACCGCCAACCCCTCGGTTGCCGAAGGCCTAGAGGTCTGCACCGAAGAGGACCTAGAAGAGGAAACCCTGCAAGCAGAACCGGGAGAAGGCTGCCCAGAAGCTTCAAAGCTAGGCACGCTAGAAGTAGAGAGCCCCCTAGTAGAGGAACCGCTAAACGGCTCGCTCTTCATCGCCGAGCCCTACAAAAACGAGTTCGGCACTCTCATAGCCTTCTACATCGTCGTCAAGAACCCCAAGCTAGGGGTAATCGTCAAACAGGCGACCAGGGTCGAACCCGATCCCAAAACCGGCCAGCTGATCGGCATCGCCGAAGACATCCCCCCGACCGCAGCTTTCAGCCGCTTCAACCTGCACTTCCGCGAGGGCGGCCGCAGCCCACTGATCAGCCCCTCGCTCTGCGGCACCTATGAGACCGAAGCAGAGCTCTTCCCCTGGTCAGGTAGCGACCCGGTCCTCGCCACCTCGACCTTCAAAGTGATCTCGGGCCCAAACGAAGGTCCCTGCCCCAAAGGCGGCACGCCCCCATTTGAGCCTGGATTTGAAGCGGGCTCGACCAACAACGCCGCCGGTGCCCACTCGCCCTTCACGATGCGCCTCACCCGCCGCGACGGCGACCAGGACCTAACCCGCTTCGATGCAACCCTGCCCCCGGGAGTGGGGGGGATCCTCGCCGGCATCGCCAAATGCTCCGATGCCCAGATCGCCCGCGCCAAGGCAAGGACCGGCAAAGAGGAGCTAGCCAACCCCTCTTGTCCTGCCAACTCCAAGATCGGCCGTGCGATCGGCGGCGCGGGAGTCGGCTCCCAGCTCACCTACGTCCCTGGCTCGCTCTACCTCGCCGGTCCCTTCGGCGGTGCACCTCTCTCAGTCGTCGGCATAGTCCCCGCGGTAGCTGGACCCTTTGACGTCGGCACCGTCGTAGTCCGCCAAGCGCTGAAGATCGACCCCCGCACGGCAGAAATCACCGCTGATGGCGCCAAATCAGATCCGATCCCCCACATCCTCGCCGGTATTCCGCTCTCGGTTAGGGAGATCCAGGTGGATGTCGACCGACCGAAATTCACCTACAACCCGACCGATTGCGAGCGCTTTGCCACCGCGGCATCGATCTGGGGCGGAGGGGCAGACGTCTTCAGCCTCGCCGATAACTCCCCAGTCAAAAGAGAAGATCGCTTCCAAGCAGCCGACTGCGCCCGCCTTGGTTTCAAACCCAGCCTCAACCTGAAGCTAAAGGGCGGCACCAAACGCGGCGATCACCCGAAACTGAGAAGCGTCTACAAGCCAAAAGCAGGCGATGCAAACCTCGAGGACCTAGTTCTTCGCTTCCCTCGCTCTGCCTTCCTTGACCAGGGCCACATCAGAACGATCTGCACCCGCGTGCAGTTTGCCGCCAAAGCTTGCCCTGAGCGCGCGATCTACGGCCACGCTCGCGTCTTTACCCCGGTCCTCGACGAACCGCTCGAAGGACCGCTCTACCTGCGCTCCTCAAACCACAACCTGCCAGACGTCGTTTTGGCCCTGCACGGGATCGTCGACGTCGAAGCGGTAGCCAGAGTCGACTCCAAACAGGGCGGACTGCGGGTCAGCTTCACCGATGTCCCCGACGCTCCCGTCAGCAAAGCCGTCGTCACCATGCAGGGCGGCAAAAAGGGGCTGATCGTCAACAGCACCGATCTCTGCATCGCAAAGCGGCGAGCAAACGTCCGCCTCGATGCCCACAGCGGCAAGCGGATCACGATCAAGCCGGTGGTCAAGGCTAGCTGCAAGCGCAAGTCGGGCAAACGCCGCTGACACGGCGGTACGCCGAGTTAACCTGAAGTACCCCAGAACTTAACTCAAAGTCTCTTGAGTTAAGTGCTCCCGCGCGCTTCGCTTGGTTGCCCCCTTGAGGGGGAGCAATCGAACCAAAGGAGCAGAAGATGATTCGCAATCTCAAGACCATAGGCCTCGCGCTGGTGGCCCTCCTCGCGCTGAGCGCGCTGGCTGCCTCAGTCGCATCGGCGCAGAACCAGGGCACACTCACATCGACCGGTCCGGTGACACTGACAGGGAGCGAGACAGGTGCATTGCTCGCCAACGCCACAACAGGGCCCCTCGGCAGCATCACCTGCCCAGGCAGCACCTACACAGGGCACGCTGTGCTGACGCACGCGCAGACAACAGCCGGGAGCAAACACGGGCTGATTACCGTCCCCGCAACCACAGCTACAATCACGCCGCACTACGCGACAAAATGTCAGGCCCACATCCCAATCCTGGGAACACGACCAGTGACAGTGACAATGAACGGCTGTGACTACGTGTTCCACATCGGCCTAACAACAGGAGGCGGCGCAACATATGGTGTCACCACAGACATCGTCTGCCCTCCCGGTAAACAAATGGAAAAACACATCTACAAAACCGGATCGGTGGGCCACCCCGATGCCGACACGATCTGCACACTCAAGCTCGGCGAAACCAATAACCAAGGGATTGCCGGACTCCATGTTGTCAATACAGCTGGGGGTACCCTTGGCATCAATGGAACTGTTGAAAACGTTCATACAGAAAGCACCGGCTCCCTATGCGGAACCAGTACAAGTGAAACCGCTGACCTAGATATCGACGTGACAATCAAAGGCGACAACGGCTCGGGAGTACCCACAGAAATATCAGTTACCGACCCTTGATCCACCGATAACCTAACTCCCGAATGTGGGTACCTCTCCTCCCTGGGCTCGAGAAACGGATTGCCGAGATCCAATCTCAGGCCCGGGAGGGGAGCATTGCCTGCAGTGGCCGCTGACACGACGGTACGTCAACTTAACTCAAACTCTCTTGAGTTAAATACTCCGACGCGCTTCGCTTGGTCCTCCCCTTACGGGGAGCCAACCGAACAAGGAGCAGAAGATGATTCGCAACCTCAAGACCATGGGCCTTGCCCTGGGGGGCCTCCTCGTGCTTAGCGCGCTGGTTGCTTCAACTGCCTCGGCTCAGCAAGGCACACTTACAGCGGACGGGCCGGTGACATTGACAGGGGAAGAGACCCCGGGCTCGGCGCTTCTCGCCAACGCAATCACAGCCCCAATCGGCAGCGTTACCTGCGATGGAACCCAATACACAGGGCATACAGCGATGACCCACGCCGAAACAACAGCGGGGGCCAAACACAAAGCCATTTCCATACCTGCGATTCAAGCCACAATTACGGCCCACTACGCGACACACTGCACAGCTCACATCCCGGTACTCGGCACACGGCCGGCGACAGTGACAATGAACGGCTGCGACTACGTGTTAACACTTGGCCAAACAACAGGAGGTGGAGTCACATTCGGCGCGACGGTCCATTTTAGATGTCCACTTGAAAAAAGAATTGAGGTACATATCTACAAAACCGGATCGGTTGGGCATCCTGATGCCGATTCAATCTGCACATTGAAAATTGGAGAAGCAAACAATCAAGGGCTCACGGGAGGCCACGTTACGGGCACAGGCGGTTTTGACGATGACCTGCATCTCACCGGGACCCTCCTCAACATCCATACAGAAGGGACCGGTTCTCTATGTGGTACTACCACAAGTGAAACCGCTGATCTCCATGTCGACGTGACAATCAAGGGTGACGATGCGGTCGGCGATCCCACAGGCATAACAGTTACCGACCCCTGATTCACCAGTAGCGCCTGAGTTAGGTATTCCGCACATCCTCTCGGGTTCTTGACGATCGGTTCCGATCGACTCAAGGCCCGAGAGGAGACCTTGGATCTAGAAGGAAGCTCAGGCTTTGATTCTGCTCAAGTGCTCTTGGTCGACCAGGCAGTCATCGAGGTCATACTGGCGAGCGCGTTGGTTGTACTCGTCGAAGTGTTCGGCCACTTGGGGGAAGGAGCGAAGGCGAGGTCGATTGATCCAGCCGAGCTCGACGGATTCCTGAAATGGGCCGATGATCGCTTCAATCTCATCCTCTTGGCCCGTCGGTGCTCCCAAGATGCGGAAGTTGTCGAATATATGGAAGTCGATCCCGGCGAGCAGAGAGAGCTGGATCGCTTCCGCCAAGCGGGCACTCTTGCTGAGGTCCCGATCTTGGGTTTCGCTGTACACGGCGAAGTTGTCGGTGACGGTAACCCAGGCTTTGCGGCAGATCTTGTTGATACGTGCGACGAACTGGGTTTTGGTGATGGGCGGAGAGGCAACGGTCATGGTCGTACCGGCCTGCACAACGTAAGCCTGACGGTCATCTGAGCCATCGTCCCCGCAGCCGGCGAGCATGGTTAGCGCCATGGTCCCAATCAGGAGGAAAACACAGAAAGGGGTCGGGACTAGCCCGACCCCTTTCTTGCTAGCGATCGGAGGAATCGCTACGGGTAGACTTTCGATTGCGAGGCCAGTTCGAGGGTGAACTCCTGCCTGGTCTCGTTTTTCCCGGCAGCCGACGGTAGGCCGGACTGCGAGTTGACGAAACCGTTGAGGCTGATCGGGATGAACCCGAACAGTTTCAGGACACAGCCACTGGCACCCGGTGCGGCGAACGAGTTGTCCACGTATTCCCCGCCACTGAGTTTGATGATTTCCAATTCAGGATCAACGGCAACTTCGGATTCTTTACCGGTGATTGGTTTGTTCGGCCCCGGGGGGCTCGTCGTGCCCGTGATCAAGTGCAGCGTGATCGGGCTTGCGGTCGAGCCGATGTAGCAATTGCTACCGAGGACATTGGAGGGGGTCTCGAGATGGACTTTGATCGGGAAGGTCACCGACGAGAACGCGAATTCGGAAGGCGCTCCCGCCAGTTCCGTCGTTGCGTACAGCGTCAGTGCATCGCTGCCGAAGAATTCGAGCAGCCAGGTCAGACCGGTCAGGCCGAGTACGCCGCCGGGGACTTTCTGTTTGACTTTGCTCAGGCCACCGAAAGAGTTAGCAGTGAACCCTTCGAGTTCGCTGTTGACGCCGCCGGTGATGACCAGCGGGTTTTCGATGGGTACGTCCTTTGAGCCCATCTGAAGGTGCCCGTCGAGCACGTCAGACCGGACGCAGACTTCCACAAAGGAGCTTTGCGCCGGGGTTGGGCAACCTTTGAACTGGGTGTAACCCGGCGCCGGTTCCTGCGCCTGCGCTGCAGGCGCAAGCAGAGCCGCGGCCAGGACCGCCATTACGGCTGCGCTGAGCAGCCGGGCAAGCGTCTTTGACTGGAACATATAGTCATTCCTCCCAAATAAACATAGTAGTTTTTGATCTTAAAAAAAGATCAATTCGCTTTATCTTCGCCGATCAAACTGCTCACGTCAAGGTCTTACCTGCCTGCTCCGTGCCGAGCCCCGCCCGAACAGCTCCTGGTGAAGACTGTCGAGTAGGGCGCGCGCAAGCCCGTAGTCGCCGCCGATCTCGAGCTGTTGCACATCGGCGTCGACTACGGTGCCGAGCCAGGCGGCGGAGGGGCCCAGAGCCCAGGCCTCTGGCGTGTCCTCGAGCTGCGTCGTGCAGGAGATGACGTTGCCGGCCTCGACGCCGACGGTGACGCCTGCCAGGCGGCCCTTCCCGTTGGGAATCTCCGCTGCCATCCGGCAGCGTCCCGTAGCCTCCGCCGGCAGTCGCAGTAATGGCACGGCGAGGAGGAAGACCGTCTCGGCATCGATGCGGGTGAGGGGTGCGGTCTCCCGTGGCATGTGGCGCCGCTCCCAGCGCGTTGCCGCAGCGAGCGGCCCGACCCCCTGGCGAAGCCACTCAGTAACCCCGTATGGAGTGCCTCTGCCGTCCCCCGGGCGTGCCTCGATCTGGCCGGCCAGCCGCATCGCCGCAAGGCGTCGCTCCAATGACGGATAGCTGAGAGAGCCGATCACCCTGTCGAGCTCGGTAAGCGATAGGGGTCCGGCGGCGAGAGCGCGCAGCATGGTCGTCGACCAAGCCTCGGTCAGTGCCTTGATCGCCGCCTTCGCGGCGTTGCTGCCGATCGGTAGCGACCCATCTGGTGTCGCATCGAGCCAGCGCTCGAGCACGGTCGCAACGAAGATCAGATCCTTGCCCATATCGGTCAGCTCGTACTCCAGGGCACCAGGGAAGCGATTGCGACGGTTCTTGTCGATCACACCGATCTCGACCAAGCGCCTCAGCTGGGCTCGCAGGGTGGTTTGCGCAGACCCGGTCGCACGCCGCAGTTCAGCTTGCTGCTTGGGCCCGTCGGCGAGCGATCGCAGGATGTCGACATTGAGGGGTGCAGCAAGCAGGACGAGGGTCTGCGCTCCGGACCGCGCCCGGCTCCCGCTCCCATTGACCGTGTTCCCAGGCAAGCGCATGCATTATGGCATTAATCAGGTTTATTTGGGAAATACTGAGGAGCCATTCGAGCATCGCCGGGTCACCCCACAGGCAACCCAAACAATGTCTCGTGCAGCTCGTAGAGCAGCAGGCGCGGCAGGTGCCGCTCACCGCTGCTTCTGACCGGCCTGGGGTCGGCGTCGATCACGATGTCGAGCCAATCGG
>JBAREU010000355.1:0-5350 GCA_049796515.1 Solirubrobacterales bacterium | reverse complement strand
AGGTAGGCGCGGGTGCCGGCGTCGGGGTCGATCGGGTCGGCCTCGGGCGAGGCGCCGGCGATCGCGGGGGCCGCGCCCGTCTTTGCCTCCTCGCCTGGCATCCACATCGTCGCCACCACCCGCAGGTAGTAGGCGAGGGAGATCATCGTGCCGACTGCGATGAAGACGGCTAGCCAGGTGTAGTCGCCCTCGACCAATGCCTCGATCAGGTAGAGCTTGCCGATGAAGCCGACCGTCGCCGGAAACCCGGCCAACGCCAGCATCGAGATCGTCAGCGGCCAGGCGAGCAGCGGCCGCTCGCGGCCGAGGCCGCGCAGGGCTCGGATGTCGTCGCCGAACGGGGTCTCGCGCTCGCGGGCGACGACGACGCTGAAGGCGGCGAGGTTCATGAAGAGGTAGCCGGCAAGGTAGAAGACGAGCGCGCTGACGCCGGCCTCGCTGGCGACGACGAGGCCGCCGAGGATGTAGCCCGCCTGGGCAACGCCCGAGTAGCCGAGCAGCCGCTTGAGCGAGTCCTGGCCGAGCGCGCCGACGTTGCCGATCACGATCGATGCCGCGGCGAGAACCGCAAGCGCCGGCTGCCAGTCGCCCGCCTCGCCGATCAACGCCACGTCGAAGAAGCGGACGAAGACCGCGAAGGCGGCCGCCTTGGTCGCCACGGCCATGAACGAGGTGATCGGCGTCGGGGCGCCCTCGTAGACGTCCGGCGTCCACTGGTGGAAGGGGGCGATCGAGGTCTTGAAGGCGAGCCCCACGGCGACCAGGGCGATTCCGACCAGGATGAGCGGGTCGCCGAGCAGGCCGGCCGAGTCGATGCCCGTGGCGATCCGGGCGAAGTCGGTCGAGCCCGAGCCGCCGTAGAGAAAGGCCATCCCGTAGAGCAGCGTCGCCGAGCCGAGCGAGCCGACGATCAGGTACTTGAGGCCCGACTCGAGCGACTTCTCACGGACCATGTCGGTCGCGCAGAGGATGTAGAGGGGGATCGAGAGGGTCTCGATCGCGACGAAGAAGCTGACCAGGTTTTGCGCCTGTGCCAGCAGGACCATGCCGAGGACCGAGCCGAGCAAGAGGGCGTGGTACTCGCCCAAGCCGGCCTGCTCGGCGGCCGGCTCGCGGATCGAGAGCAGCACGGCGAAGGCGGCGGCGGCGATCGCGATCAATGAGAGCGCGATCGCCAGGTTATCGAGCCGCAGCGCGCCCGAGACCAGATCGACCGGCTCGTTCCAGTTCCAGATCAGGAGGCCAGCGGTGGTCGCCAGGGCGATCAGCGTCAAGCCCGGCGCAGTGCGCCGCAGCGGCTTGATCACCGCCGACATCAACACGACGCAGACCGCGGCGGTCAGCGCGATGATCGGCGAGAGCGCCGCGTAATCGATATCGGGAGCTTGGAAGTTCATGGAGCGGGCGAGACGATGCGCTTTGCGAGGGTCGCTGAAAGGCAGGGAGGCTCACCTTCCTGCATCGCCTCTTCCAGTTCCGTGAGGGACGTGTAGCGATCCGTGCAGGTCGAGACCAGGGCGCGATTCACAGATGCATCCGTGCGCTGCAGGATCAACTGCGGATAGAAGGCCAAGGCGACGATGCAGGCGACCAGCGGGACGAGGACGAGCCCGTCGCGCAGTCCGAGCTCGCGCGATTCGACCCCCTCCGCCTTCCTGTTGTGCATCGTGCGCTGGTAGAGGCGCAGGGCGTAGTAAGCCGACATCGCGACGCCGGAGATGGCGACGAAGGCGAAGACGATCTTCTCCTGGAAGAGGCCGTTGAGGATGTAGAACTCGCCGATGAAGTTGGCCGAGCCGGGCATCGCCAGGGTCGCCAGGGTGACGATCAGGAAGAGCGCCGCCAGCACCGGGGCGCGCATCGCCATGCCGCCCATCTCGCGCAGGTCCTCGCTGCCGCTGCGCTCGGCGAGGATCGCGACGATGATGAAGAGCGGCGCGACGACGAGGCCGTGGTTGACCATCTGCAGCACCGCCCCGTCGGCTCCGTCGGCGCGCAGGGCGAAGATGCCAGCGGTGATGAAGCCGAGCTGGGCCACCGACGAGTAGCCCGCGACCAGCCGCACGTTGGTCTGGGTGAAGGCCATCACCGAGCCGTAGAGGATCGAGGCAAGTGCGATCACCAACACAATCTCCTGGAACTGCACGGTCGCGTCGGGGAAGAGCGGCAGTACGACCCGCAGGAAGCCGTAAGCGCCGACCTTGGCCAGGACGCCGGAGAAGACGGCGAGCACCGGCAGCGGCGCCGCCCGGTAGGCGTCGGGCATCCAGCCGTGCAGGAGGAAGGCCGGCATCTTGACCAGGAAGGCCGCGGCGAAGAACCAGAAGATCCAGCGCTGGCTACCCTCGCCGATCGGGTCCTGAGCCAGCGCGGCGATCGAGAAGCTGATCTGGCCACCGTCGGCGGCGATGATCGCGGTGGCGATCGCCGCGACGAGCATCAGCAGTGAGCCGACCAGCGTGTAGACGATCATCTTCAGCGTCGCCGCCGAGGCGGTCGGTCCGCCCTCGCGGTCGCTGCCCCAGGCGCCGAAGAGGAAGTAGAACGGCACCAGCATCAGGTCGAAGAAGAGGACGAAGAGGAGCAGGTCCTGGGCGACGAAGGCGCCCAGGGTCGCGGTCTCGGCGAGCAGCATCATCAGGAAGAAGAGGTGCGGGCGCTCCTGCTCGCGGAAGGCGGCGAACGCGGTTCCGCCCAGCCACAGCACCGCGGTCAGCAGCACGAGGAAAACGTTGAGGCCGTCGATGCCGAGGCTGTACTCGACGCCGAGGCCGGGGATCCACTCGACATCGACCGTGTCCTGCAGGCCAGCGGCGCCGGAGTCGAAGCCGGCGAGCAGGGCAATCGCCAGCGCCAGCGTCACCGCCGTGCCCAGCGTCGCCCACCAGCCGGCGAATCGCTTTGGCAGGAAGAGGCCGATCAGGCCGAAGGCGAGCGGGGTCCAGAGCAGCGAGTTGATCATGAGCTGGTGAGCAGGAAGTAGAGGGCTAGCCCGGCGAAGCCGGCGATCAGGAGCAATGCGTAGCTGCGCACGAAGCCGCTCTGCACGACGCGGACGAGACCGCCGGCGCCGCGCACGGTCTCGGCGGTGCCGCTGACGAGGCCGTCGACGACGAAGCGCTCGAAGGTCGAGTTGGCGAAGCGGCCGATCGCCAGCGCGGGGCGGACGATGAGGAACTCGATCGCCTCGTCGAAGTACCACTTGTTGACGGCCAGCTCATAGAGCGGGCGGAAGCGCTGACGGAAGAGCCCCGGCAGCTCCGGGCTCCGCGCCCAGAGCAGCCAGGCGGTGGCGATGCCGAGCAGCGAGATCGCACCGCCGATCGCCAGCCCGCGCCACTCGGCGCCGACGCTCGGGTGGATCTCGGCCAGCGGCGAATCGTGGAAGGCGGGCTCGAGGAAGCCGAAGAGGACATTGTCGACGCCGGGCACCTGGATCAGGCCGGCGAAGAGGGCGCCGAGGCCGAGCAGCGCCATCGCCACCGCCATCGGCCAGGACTGCTCGGCGATGTGATGGTGGGCGCCGGGGAAGCCGACGTCGGTGTCCTCTTCCTCCTCGGTCGCCGGGTTGATCGGTGGCCCGTGGTAGAGCTCGCCGGTGTCGATCAGGTGCTGCGCCTCCTCGCAGGGCCTGCCGGGCAGCACGCGGAAGATCAGGCGGAAGGTGTAGAGCGCGGTGAGGAAGGCGCCGACGTAGCCGCCGATCGCCATCCACATGTACATCCCGCCCCGCAGCTCGGCGTAAGCGAGGATCGAGTCCTTGGAGAAGAAGCCCGAGGTGAGCGGGAAGGCGGCGAGCGCGAGGCCGCCGACCAGCAGCATCAGCGAAGTGAACCGCATCGCCTTCCAGAAGCCGCTCATCCGGTCGATGTCCTGGCGGTTCGCCATCGCCGAGATGATCGAGCCGGCCGCCATGAAGAGCAGCGCCTTGAAGAAGGCGTGGGTCATCAGGTGGAAGAGGCCGGCCGAGTAGGCGCCGATCGAGACGCCCATGATCATGTAGCCGATCTGGCTCATCGTCGAGTAGGCGATCGCTCGCTTCAGGTCGGTCATCGCGATCGCGATCGTGCCGGCGACGAGCAGCGTCGCCAGGCCGACGAAGGCGGCGATGTCGGCGGCGGTGGGGGCGAGGTAGAAGAGGACGTTGGTGCGGGCAATCAGATAGACGCCGGCGGTGACCATCGTCGCCGCGTGGATCAGCGAGGAGACCGGGGTCGGACCCTCCATCGCGTCGGGCAGCCAGGTGTGGAAGGGGATCTGCGCCGACTTGGCGAAGGCGCCGACCAGCAGCAGCAGACAGATCGCGGTGACCGTCCACTCGCCCTGGGTGAAGACCTCGGGCGCTTTGGCGAAGACGGTCTCGAAGTCGAAGCTGCCGAGCTCGCGGAAGATCAGGAAGGCGGCGAGGACGAGGCCGATGTCGCCGACGACGTTGATCACGAAGGCCTTCATCCCCGCCTTGGTTGCGGTCGTGCGCCGGTACCAGAAGCTGATCAGCGCGTAGGAGGCGAAGCCGACGAAGGCCCAGCCGACGGTCAGCAGGACGAAGTTGCCGGCGAGGACCAGCAGCAGCATCGAGAAAACGAAGAAGTTGAGGTAGCTGAAGAAGCGTTGATAGCCCTCGTCCGAGCGCATGTAGCCGAACGAGTAGAGGTGGATCAGGGTCGAGACCCCGGTGACGACGAGCATCATGAAAGTGGAGAGCTGGTCGACGTAGATGCCGAGCTGGATGTCGAGACCGCCGGCACTGGCGTAGGTCCACAGCGAGGAGGCGTGGTGACGTGAATCGGGCTCGTCGCCGAGCAGGTTGACCAGGGCCGCGACCGCGCAGAGGAAGGCGAGGCCGATCGCGGCGGTGCCGATGATGCCGGCGACGCGCGCTGGGATCGCCCGGAAGCCGAGCGATACGACGATCGAGCCGAGCAGCGGCAGCAGCAGGACCAGCCAGGCCCAAGATGAAGCGCTCACGCTGTCCTCCCGGCGCTCATCCGCGCAGCTCCCGCAGCTCATCGACGTCGAGCGGTAGCTTGCGGCGGAAGATCGCGACGATCAGGCCGAGGCCGATGACGACCTCACAGGCGGCGACCACCATCACGACGAGGGCGAAAACCTGCCCCTCCTGGTTGCCGACCATGCGGCTGAAGGCGACCAGGGCGAGGTTGCCGGCGTTCAGCATCAGCTCGAGGCAGAGCAGGATCACTACCGGGCTGCGCCTGAGCAGTATCCCCGTGGCGCCTACTGCGAAGAGGAGGGAGGAGAGGACGATGTACCACTCGATGCTCATTGGGCGGGGGCTCCGGTGGGGGGCGCGCCGGGGGCAGCCTCGGCGGGGCGGGAGTCGGGCATGGGG
>JBAREU010000354.1:0-2998 GCA_049796515.1 Solirubrobacterales bacterium | reverse complement strand
CCTCGGACGAGAGGCGGTCAGGTTCGCCGGCGCGCTCGCCGATCCGCGGCCCGCCTACGCCGCCGCCGACCTGATGCTTGGCATGGGCGGCTCCTCGTTGCGCGCGCTGGCGACCGGCAAGCCGACGATCGTCCAAGGCGAGCGCGGTTTCTCCAAGCCCTTCGAACCGGCGAGCCGCGCCTACTTCCTCCATCACGGCTTCTGGGGGGTTGGCGACGGGGGGTCTAATACCCACCGCCTTGCCGGTCAGATGCGCGATCTACTCAGCGACCCAGCGCGTCGTGAGGAGCTCGGCCGCTACGGCCGCGAGACCGTCAGCGAGCGCTTCTCGCTGGAGCGGGCGACGCGGATCCAGCTCGACATCTACGACGAAGTCCTCACGCAGCGGGCGGAGCGACGCTGGGGGGAAGCCGCGAGCGCCGGAGCGCGAGCCCTGCGACTGGAGTTCGACAACCACGACCCGCGCCGCAAGCGGGCTCTCGCCGCCGCCGAGTCGGCCCGTCTCGCTGCTGCCGGGAAATCGTTCGCGGTGGCCGCATGAACGCCGACGGACTCGTCGTCATCTGCGCGGCCAACAACTGGGACGAGGTCAAGCTGGCCGACCGCCACATGGCCGAGCACCTCGCCGAGCGCCACGCTCCGGTGCTCTACGTCGACCCGCCGATATCCCACCTGACGCGCTTCAACGCCCCTCTCGTCGCCCCCTCGCTGAAGCGCCCCAGGCTGCGCCAGATCGCCCCCCGGATCACCCGCTACACGCCGGTGGTCCCGCCGAAGCCGATGGAGCCGGCGATGCTGCCGCTGACCAACCGGATCGCACGCCGCCAGCTGCGCGGGGTCATGCGCAGCCTGGGCGCCCGCGCCTCGGCCGTGATCTCGACCTGGCTCTTCGTCGATGCCTACGGCGTCTGCGGTGAGCAGGTGCGGGCCTACTGGTGGCGCGACGACCCGGTTGCCGCGGCACCGCTCTGGCGCCGCCCGGCGGAGCGCCTCGCGGCCGGCGACCGCCGCCTCACCGAGACCTCCGACCTGGTCGTCTCGGTAAGCGAGTCGGTGGCAACCAACCTGAGCGAGCAGGGCGTCGAAGCCGCTTACCTGCCAAATGGTTGCGACGCCGCCTTCTACGAGGGGGTCGACGACGCCCCCGACCCGGTCGACGTCGACCTGCCGGGGCCGGTCGCCGGCTTCGTCGGCCACATCAACAGCCGCACCGACCTCGCCCTGCTCGAGGCGGTCTCCGACGCGGGGGCATCGCTGCTCTTGGTTGGGCCGCGCGCGCCGGAGTTCGAACCGGCCCGCTTCGAGGCGCTGGCTGCGCGGCCGGACGTGACCTACGTCGGCCCAAAGCGCTTCGAGGAGCTCCTCCCCTATCTGAAGGCGATCGACGTCGGCGTCGTCCCCTACGCGAACAACCAGTTCAACCGCAACAGCTTTCCCCTCAAGACCCTCGAGTACCTGGCCGCCGGCAGGCCGGTGGTCTCGACTCCGCTGCCGGCAGTGCGCTCGCTGCAGACCGACCTCGTCGCCCTGGCGGAGACGCCCCGCGACTTCGCCGCCGCGGTGATGCGCGAGGCAGCGCTACCGCGAGAGTCGGCGCTGGTCACCGAGCGGCGGGCCTTCGCGACCAAGCACAGCTGGGCCGCACGGGCGGACCAGCTCGCTGGCCTGCTCGGCCTCAGCGCAGGCTCGAACGGGGGCGCAGCCAATGGCCGGCACGGCTGAGGGCCCCGAGTCCCAGAGCGGACCGGTGACGGATCCGCAGCGCGAGGAACTCGGCGCGCGGGCGCGCACGGGGATGGCTTGGAGCCTGCTGAACAGCGGCGCGATCCGCCTGCTCAACGTCGTCGCCGGGATGATCGTCGCGCGGATCGTCACCCCCGACGAGTTCGGCGCCTACACCGCGGGGCTGCTGGTGATGACGATCGTGCTGAGCATGAACGAGGCGGGGCTGAGCGTCGCCGTGATCCGCTGGAAGGAGGGCGTCGAGCGGGTCGCACCGACGGCGGTCAGCGCCTCTTTCGCCAGCAGCGCGACCTGGTCGGCGCTGATGTTCTTCGGCGCGCCGACGATCGCCGCGCTGCTCGGCGCCCCCGAGGCCACCGATGCGATCCGCGTGCTCTCCTTCGGCGTCCTCCTTGACGGCGTCTCGACGATCCCCAATGCGCTGCTCATGCGTGCCTTCCGGCAGCGCAGCAGGGCGGTCGCGCAGCTCGCCGGCTTCCTCGTCGGCACGCCGATCGGCATCCTCCTCGCCGGCACGCACGGCGCCGTCGGGCTGGCCGCCGGGCTGGTCATCTCCAACGGCGTAGCCACCGCGATCATCCTCGTGCTCGCCCCATTCCGCCCGCGCCCGGGCTGGAACCGCGAGGCCGCCGTCGAGCTCTTCCGCATCGGCCTGCCACCGGCTCTGACCAGCCTTCTCCTGCTGGCGATCGTCAACGTCAATGCGATCGTCGTCAGCCGCGTCCTCGGCGTCGCCGCGCTCGGCTTCTACGCGCTCGCCCTCAACGTCGCCAACTGGCCCTGGAACCTGCTCTCGATCTCGATCCGCCAGGTGTCGCTGCCGGCGTTCTCCCGCCTCGCCGATGACACGCCGGAACTGCAGCGGGCGTTTTCCCACAGCCTCACGCTCGCCGGTGGACTCGCCGTGCTCGGCGGTGTGCTGATCGCCACCCTGGCAACGCCCCTGGTCGGCGTCCTCTACGGGAGCAAGTGGCTGCCCGCGGTGGTCGCGCTGCAATGGCTGGCGCTGCTCGGCGCGCTGCGGGTGATCCTCGAACTCTGTTACGACCTGCTGGTCGCGGTCGGCCGAGCCGGCTCCCTGGTCAGGGTCCAGATCGGCTGGCTGGTCGCGCTCGTCCTGGCGCTCCCGGTGGGCGCCCACCTCGGCGGCATCGAGGGGGTCGCGATCGCGCAGGGCGTCGTCGTCGCGGCGATCGTGCTGCCGCTGAACGTCTGGCTGCTGGCCGGGTCGGGACTCCGCAGCGGTCCGCTTGTC
>JBAREU010000353.1:0-12625 GCA_049796515.1 Solirubrobacterales bacterium | reverse complement strand
GCCCTGCAGTCTCATGTGGTCGCGGGCCGTCAGGTTCGGATCGAGGGCCGCCTCCTGTAGCGCGGCCCCGATCGCGTCGCGGACGTCGGCGCCCTGCTTGACCACGTCAAAGCCGGCGACCTTCGCCGATCCCGCAGTGGGAGGGAGGAGGGTGGTGAGCATGTGGACGGTGGTCGACTTGCCGGCCCCATTGGGTCCGAGGAAGCCGTAGATCTCACCCGGCTCGACCCGCAGGTCGATCCCGGCGACGGCGAGCGGCCCGTTCTTGAACTTCCGTTCGAGCCCGCGGGCTTCGATGCTGTTGTCGTCGGCGCTTGCCTGCATGTGAAGTCCTCTCAGCCGCCGATCCGTCGTTCGAGCTCGGCGGCATGGCGGCGCATCCGCTCCAGCTTGGCCCTCATCCTCTCGACTTCAGCTTCCATCTCCAGCACGGTTTCGACCCCGGCCAGGTTGAGGCCGTCGGAGGTCAGCCGCTGGATGTGGCGCAGCCGCTCGACGTCGCGCTGCGAGTAGAGGCGGGTGTTCTTCGGCGAGCGCCGCGGCTCGATCAGACCGCGGGCCTCGTACATCCGCAGGGTCTGCGGGTGCATGTGGGCGAGCTCGGCGGCGACCGAGATCATGAAGACGCCGCGCTCGTCGTCGACGGAGATGTCGACCCGTTCGCGCCGCACCGCGCTCAACGCGCGGCCCTCCGCAGCAGGTCGGCGCGGGGGTCGGCGCCGTTGAGTGCCTCGGCAAGGTTCTCGACCGCCTTCTGCTGCTCCTCGGTCAGCTCCTGCGGCATCTCGATTTCGAGCCGGTAGCGGATGTCGCCGCGGCCCTTGCCGCGCGGTTTCGGCGCCCCCTCGCCGCGCAGTCGCTGGACCGTGCCGTGCTTCGTCCCGGCCGGCACTTTGATCTTCTTCGTCCCCTCCAGCGTCGGCACCTCGATCGTCGCCCCGCGCAGCGCCTCGGCAATCGTGATCGGCACGGACACCTCGAGATTGCCGCCGTCGAGCCGTTTGAAGACTGGGGAGGAGGAGACGCGGGTGACCACGTAGAGGTCGCCGGGCGGGCCGCCGCGGGCTCCCGCCTCGCCCTTACCGGCGAGGCGGATGCGGGCGCCGTCTTTTACCCCGGCGGGGATGTTGACTTTGTAGCGCTTGGTCTGTCGAGTGAGGCCGGAGCCGCCGCAGGTCGGGCAGGGGTCCTCGATGATCTGGCCGGCGCCGCCGCACTGCGGGCAGGGCTGGCTGATCGAGAAGAAGCCCTGGCTTTCGGCGTCGACGCCGCGGCCTTCGCAGCGTGGGCAGGTGACCGGTGCCGTCCCCGGTTTGGCACCGCTGCCGTGACAGGTCGTGCAGCGCTCGGCCTTCGGCACGCTGACGCTGACCTGGGCACCGTTGACCGCCTGGTCGAAGCTGAGGCTGAGCTCGGTTTCGAGGTCGCGGCCGCGCTGCTGTTCGGGACGCGGTCGGCCACCGCCCCCGCCGCGGCCGAAGATGCCGGAGAGGATGTCGCCGAAGTCCGGGCCGCCCCCTCCGCCACCGAAGGGACCCCCGGGTCCGCCGGGGCCACCGCCGACGCCGGCGAACATCCCGCCGGAGTCGTACTGCTCGCGCTTATCGGGGTCCGAGAGGACGTCGTAGGCGCCCTGGACCTCCTTGAACTTCTCCTCCGCCGCAGCGTCGTCCGGGTTGCGGTCCGGGTGGTACTTGCGCGCCAGCTTTCGGTACGCCTTCTTGATCTCGTCGTCCGACGCCTTCTTCGAGACGCCCAGCACCTTGTAGAGATCGTCCGCCAAGCCGTGCCCCTACTCCGCCACCACCACGCGGGCGGGCCGGATCAGCTGCTCGCCGAGCGTGTAGCCCTTCTGCATCGTCTCGACCACGACCCCGGACTCCACCCCATCGGCAGGCTGCGCCGAAAGCGCCTCGTGCAAGTTCGGATCGAACTTCTCCCCCGTAGGGTCGACAGCCTCTATCCCGTTCTTGGCAAGCGTCTCGCGCAGGCTGCGAAACACGAGCAGCACCCCATGCGCCAGCCCATCCTCCGAGTCCCCCTCCGGGTCCAAGCCAGCCGCCTGAAGCGCCCGCTCCAAGTCATCGAGCACAGGCAAAACGTCCCGAAGCACTTCAGCTTTCCCCCGCCCCGCAGCAGCCAGAACCTCAGCGCTCATCCGCTTCCTGAAGTTCTCGAAGTCAGCCTTAGTCCGCTTCGCCAGTTCCAGATACTCGTCCCGCTCCCGCTGGGTGTCGGCGAGCAGGGCATCAAGGTCCTTCTCAAGCGCCTCTCCCGCGGGTGGCGTGGGGGGTTGTCCCTCCGGCGGGTGAGCCGGAGGGCTACCCCCCGCGACAGGACCCGCGGGCCGGGACTCCTCCGTGCTACCTGCGCCGACAGGACCCGCGGGCCGGGACTCGTCGGTCCCTTGCTCGTCCTGATGATCGGACCTCATTTCTCGTCGCCCTCATCGACGACCTCAGCGTCCACGACCTCCTCCTCATCGGAGGAGTCACCCTCCGATGACGCTCCGTCCTGCGACGCCGCTGCCTCCTCCTGCGCCGCCGCATAGATCTGCTCCGACACTTTCGTCATTGCCGCGGTCAGCGCTTCGGCCTTGGAGTTGATCTCCTCGACGCTGTCGGCGCTGAGCGTCTCGCGCACACCCTTGATCGCCGCCTCGATCTCCTCCTTGTTCTCGGCCTCGATTTTGTCGCCCAGCTCCTCGACCTGTTTCTCCGCCTGGTAGGCGGCGTTCTCGGCGACGTTGCGCGCCTCGGCAAGCTCGCGCTGCTTTTTGTCCTCCTCGGCGTGGGCCTCGGCGTCGGAGACCATGCTCTGGATCTCCTCCTCGGAGAGGCCGGAGCCGGATTTGATCTCGATTTTCTGCTCTTTCTGGGTGCCCAGATCCTTCGCCGTGACGTGGATGATCCCGTTGGCGTCGATGTCGAAGGTGACCTCGATCTGCGGCAGGCCGCGCGGCGCCGGCGGGATCCCGGTCAGCTGGAACTTTCCGAGGCTCTTGTTGCCGCTGGCCATCTCGCGCTCGCCCTGCAGCACGTGGATCTCGACCGAGGGCTGGTTGTCGTCGGCGGTCGAGAAGACTTCCGACTTCTTGGTCGGGATCGTCGTGTTGCGCTCGATCAGCTTCGTCATCACGCCGCCTTTGGTCTCGATCCCGAGCGTCAGCGGGGTGACGTCAAGCAGCAGCACGTCCTTGACGTCACCGGCCAGCACGCCCGCCTGGATCGCCGCGCCGACGGCCACCACCTCGTCGGGGTTGACTCCCTGGTGCGGGTTCTTGCCGGTCAGCTCCTTGACCTTCTCGCGTACCGCCGGCATCCGCGTCATGCCGCCGACCAGGACGACGTGGTCGATCGTCGCGTCGGCGTCGCCGAGTGCCCGTTTCACCGGGCCGACGACGCGCTCCAGCAACTCGGCGGTCAGCTCGTTCAGCTTCGAGCGGCTGAGCTTCATGTCGAGGTGCTTCGGCTGCACCTCGACCGCGGTGATGAAGGGCAGGTTGATCTGGGTCTCCTGCGCCGAGGAGAGCTCGATCTTCGCTTTCTCCGCCGCCTCGTAGAGGCGCTGCAGGGAGTTCTTGTCGGCGGCCAGGTCGACGCCCTGGTCTTTTTTGAACTCGGCGACCAGCCACTCGACGATCGCTTTGTCCCAGTTGTCGCCGCCGAGGTGGTTGTCGCCGGCGGTCGCCTTCACCTCGAAGACGCCGTCGCCGATTTCCAGCACCGAGACGTCGAAGGTGCCGCCGCCGAGGTCGAAAACGAGGATCGTGTGGTCGGCCTCCTCTTTGTCGAGCCCGTAGGCGAGCGAGGCAGCGGTCGGCTCGTTGATGATCCGCTTGACGTCGAGCCCGGCGATCTTGCCGGCGTCCTTGGTCGCCTGTCGCTGGTCGTCGTTGAAGTAGGCGGGGACGGTGATCACGGCGCTGTCGACCGGTTCGCCCAGCTTCGCTTCGGCGTCGGTCCGCAGCTTCTGCAGGATCATCGCGCTGATCTCCGGCGGGCTGTACTGCTTGTCGCGCACGTCGACGCGGACGTCGCCGTTCGGACCGGCCTCGACCGTGTAGGGGACGATCGTCTCCTCCTCTTTGACTTCCGCCTCCTTGCGGCCCATGAAGCGCTTGATCGAGAAGATCGTGTTCTCGGGGTTCATCACCGCCTGGCGTTTGGCGACGGTGCCGACCAGGCGATCGCCGGAGTCGGTGAAGGCGACGACCGAAGGGGTCGTGCGCCCGCCCTCGGAGTTCTCGAGGACGGTCGGCTCGCCGCCCTCCATCACGGCGACACAGGAGTTGGTCGTGCCCAGGTCGATCCCGATCGTCTTTCCCACTTCGCAAGTACCTCCAGGTCCAGGGGTTTCGTGTCAACTAGCTGAGAGCCGCCGTGCGGACTCTGAAAATCTAAGTGGCAGTATGGCAGATCCTGAGATGAATGCAAACCGCCTTTCCCTATATTGGTTTGACGTGCGGTGACGGCGGGCACAGGAGAGGCGCCTCGACTAATCCACGGATTTAGGAGGAATGCCTTGAGTTACGCCCACCGAGCGACTCGCCTGTCTGTCATCGCGCTGATCGCGGCAGCACTCGCTTTAGCCCTGTTACCCGCTTTGGCCAACGCAGGTAACAAGGCCCACGCCCACGTTCACGCCCATCACCATCACGGCAAGTCCCACGGCCATGGTCATGGCCACCACCACCGTGGACATCACGGCAAGCCCCACGGAGACCACGACAAAGGCAAGCGCGACCTGACCGTGATGACCCGGAACCTCTATCTGGGCTCCAGCCTAGGGCCGGCGCTCGAAGCGAAAACCCCGGAAGGATTCGTCGAAGCCGTCGCCCGGATCTACGCGACGGTGCAGTACACGAACTTCCCGCAGCGCGCCGACGCGATCGCCGACGAGATCGAGGAAAAGGAGCCGGACCTGATCGGCCTGCAGGAGGTCACGAAGTGGACGACCGGCGGCTCGAACCCGCCCCCCGGCTACGACTTCCTCGCCATCCTGCAAAGCGAGCTCGAAACCCGGGGGCTGGACTACTCGGTGGCGGCGATCGCGAATAACGCGAACATCGGGCCGGCGCCGCTCGCTCTGGCCGAACAGGGCTGCGTCCAACCGGAGCCGGTAATGATCACCTGCTCGGTGCAGCTCGAAGATCGCGACGTGATCCTCGTCAACGACGACACGCCGGGCCTGACCTGGAGCAACCCGCAAAGCGGGCACTACACGGCTCAGCAGGTCATCGAATCGCCGGTCGGCCCGCTGTCGTTCGACCGTGGCTGGGCCAGCATCGACGCGAGGCTGAAGGGCCTGCCGTTCCGGTTCGTGGATACCCACCTCGAAACCGAGGAATCGCCGCTTGTACAAGAGGAACAGGCCGCCGAGTTCCTGGCGGGTCCGGGCAAAGGCGGGACGATCGTCGCCACCGGCGACTTCAACTCCGCCTCGGACGGCTCTACGACCACCTCCTACGCGCAGCTCACCGCGCCCGGCAAATTCCGTGACGCTTGGGACGAGGAAGAGCTCGGCCCCGGCAGCACGTGCTGCCAGGAATCGAACACCCCGCCGCTCGCGCCGGGTGCGCTGAACAACCCGGTTTCGACGTTGCAGACCCGGATCGACCTGATCCTCAGCCGCGGCGCCGCCCGCTCGAATGGAGACGAGGCCGAGCTGGTCGGGGACACGCCATTCCAGGGGGCGCCGCCGTTTTGGCCTTCTGACCACGCGGGGGTGGTCAGCGTCCTGCACCTAGGCCATTAACCAGCTCACATAGGGCCATCCCGGTAGGGGTGGAACGTCTTGTACTTTTTCGTCGACTGCCCCGGGTGACAGCCCAACCCGAAATCTTCGAAAAAGTTAAGTGGAACCCCTACCGGGATGGCCTGCCACTAACCCTCGCCGGCAGTGGCGGCGACGAATTCGGCCACTTCTTCGGCCTGCTCGCCGTTGATGATGCCGCCGGGCATCCGGCCCGGCGTCGTCTTGCTATCGGCGCCGGCCTCGATCGCGTTGAGGACGCGGCCTTCGGTCGCTTTGATCGTGTCCGCCGCGGTCGGTCCTTCGGGCGGGCCAGAGGCCGCTAGCAGTTCGTCGAGGTCCGGGCCGAAGTTGCCGTCGGTGCCCGCCGCGTAGAGCGTGTGACACGTCCCGCAGTTGATCTCGAAGAGGGTCTGCCCGGACTTGAGATCGCTCGGAACTGGCTCGGCGTTCGCCGAGTCGCCGTCGGCGCGGAAGACGAGCCAGGGGATCAGGACCGCCAGGAAAACGACCAGCAGGCCGAAGACGATGAAGGTCTTCTTGCTCATTTGCGCTCGGCACGGTACCAGGGGCACATGCGACGTAGGTCGCACTCCCCGCAGCGCGGTTTCGGACGGCATACCTCCCGGCCGTGGCGGATCAGGTTCATGTGCAGCTCGTAGGCGTCCTCGGGGTCGACGATCGCCAGCATCTCGTCGTGCGCTCGCTCGAAGGATGCGTTCGCGGGGAAGAGCCCAAGCCGCCCGCCGACGCGATGGATGTGGACGTCGACCGGGATCTCCGGGATGCCCCAGGTGAAGATCAGCACGCAGGCCGCCGTTTTACGCCCGACCCCGGGCAGCGAGAGCAGGAACTCCAGTGACTCCTCGCGTGGGGCGGTCTCCGTCCAGTCGAGGTTGGGATGCTCGCCCAGCCGCTCCAGGATCGCCTGGATTCGCGGCGCCTTCTGGCGGGCCAGGCCGCCGGGGCGGATCGCCTCCTCCAGCTCGTCGAGCGGCGCGTCGCGGACCTCCTCCCAGGTGGGGTAGCGCTCGCGCAGGCGGGCGAAGGAGCGGTCGCGATTGCGGTCGTTGGTGTGCTGGGAGAGCACCGTCTTGATCAGCTCGGCGATCGGGTGCCGGTGCGGCTCGTTGACCGGTTGCCCGTACATCTCCCGCAGGCGGTCGCGGATCGCCCGCACCCGCCGTTTGTCCGGCCGCTTCCAGCTCACGGCCGGGACCCTATTCGGCGCATATGCTCCCGCTCGTGGTGGCTGCGGTCGAAGAGCGCGAGCTCGTTCTGGACGGGATCAGGGTTTTCTACCGGCGCGTGCCGGGAGAGGGAACGCCGCTCGTCTACTGCCACGGCAATCCCACCCATAGCGAGGAAGCGATCCCCCTCCTCCAGGCGAACGGACCCGGGATTGCGATCGATATGCCCGGCTGGGGGCGGTCGGACCGCCCCGACCCGCCCCGCTTCGACTACTCGATGTATGGGCTATCCGCCTTCCTCGATCGCTGTCTCGACGAGCTCGGCGTCGGGCGGCGCAAGCTGGTCGTCCACGACTGGGGCGCTCTGGCCCTGATCGGCGCCCAGCGGCGGTCGGAGCTGGTCGAGAAGCTGGTCGTAATCAATGCGGTTCCCCTGTTACCGGGCTACCGCTGGCACTGGGTCGCCCAGGTCTGGCGCCGCCGTCCCTTCGGTGAGATCGCCAATGCGACGACGACGCGCGCCTCGATGGCGCTGACCTTGCGCCAGGCGCGCGGCGACCGCAGCCCGATGCCCGCCGAGTTCGTCGACATGGTCTGGAAGCACTGGGACAAGGGCACCCGCGACGCCACCCTCGCCCTCTACCGCCACGCCAACCCCGATCGCCTCGCCGCCGCCGGCAAGGACCTGAACAAGCTCACCTGCCCGGCCTTAGTCGTCTGGGGCAACCGCGACGTCTACCTACCGACGAAATTCGCCCAGGACTACGCCAATGTCCTCCCCAACTCCAAGCTCGAGATTGTCGACGACGCCGGCCACTGGCCCTGGATCGACGACGCGCGCGTAATCGACCGCGTCAGCGGCTTTGTGAGTCGTTAACCCGCTGATTACAATTGCGAGATGTCTCGCGCCTTCGCCGCGGTCACCGCCAAGCTGCCCCAGGGGTGGGGCGACCTGGGTCGCCAGATCGGCCTGCTGGTAATCGTCGATCTCGCTTACGAGACCGTGCGCGGCCTCGCCGACGGGCAGAAGGTCGTCGCCTTCGCCCACGGCCAGCAGATCATCGACATCGAGCGCTCGACCCACACCTTCTTCGAGCCCAGCCTGCAGGCGTTCTTCACCCAGGCGCAGTGGCTGATCGACTTCGCCAACCAGGTCTACATGAACAGCCAGTTCGCGGTCGTCGTCACCTTCTTCTTCTGGCTCTACTTCTTCCGCAACGACGCCTTCTACTTCGTTCGCAACATGTTCATGGTCTCGATGGGCCTGGCCCTGGTCGGCTACGCCTTCTACGCGACCGCGCCGCCGCGCTTTTACCCCGAGTACGGCTTCGTCGACACGATCAACGACTTCTCCAGCGTCAACCACGACTCCGGCCTGGCCAAAGCCTTCATCAACCCCTACGCGGCGGTGCCCAGCATGCACTGCGCCTTCGCGGCGATGATCGGCCTCAGCGCCGCCCGGCTGGTGAAGCACCCGGCGTTCAAGGTCGTCTGGCTCTGCTGGCCCCTGCTCGTCGCCTGGGTCGTGATCGTCACTGGCAACCACTACTGGCTCGACGTCGCCCTCGGCTGGGCCGTCGCGGCCCTTTCAGCTCTCGTAGCCCAGCGGTTGCTAGCCCGTGCCCGCCCGGGGGTCTGGGCGTGGCGATCGAGCTCATCCCGAGAGGCCGAGGCATAGGGATGGCCCCTATCGTCTAGCCTCACGCCAATGGATTCGTCGGCCCCGCCCCGGGCGCCCCAGTCCCGCCGCAACGGGCGCCAGCCGCGCAACGGCCAGGAGCTTCGCGCTTACGCCAGGGACCGCCTGATCGAGTCGCGGCTGACGCCGAACGCGATCTCGATCGCCGGGTTGATCGGCAACCTGATCGCCGCCGGGCTGGTCACCCAGCGCCTCTTCTTCCTCGCCGGCGTCGCCTTCATCGCCGGCTCGGTGATGGACACGCTCGACGGCCGCTACTCGCGCATGTCGGGCAAGGGGACGCTCTTTGGCGCCTTCCTCGACTCGACCCTGGATCGGATCGAGGAGGGGATCGTGCTGGCCGCCGTCGCCGGCTACTTCGCCGCGACCGGCGACGATTTCGCCGCCGCGATGTGCGTGGTCGCGGTGCTCGGCTCGCTGATGGTCTCCTACACGCGGGCGCGCGCCGAGGCGCTCGGCGTCGAATGCAAGGTCGGGTTGGCGACCCGCCCCGTGCGGGTAGTCATACTCTCCGTTGGCTTGGTCTTCGCCAAGGGCGCCGGGCTCGGCGACTTCGAGCTCCTCGCGCCGGCGGTCTACCTGATCGCGGCGCTGACCATCGTCACGACGATCCAGCGCGTATGGCACGTCAAGAACCAGCTCTCGAAAGACGCCGTGGAGCGGCGCGACCTGTAACCAGTCGAGGCCGGGGGTTAGTCTGCCCGTCGGCCAGATCGAGGAAGGACTTAGAACTTCATGAGTGAGACCAACGGAGCCAGCCGCAACGGCGCCGCCTCCGCGGACGACAGGGTCCGCGTCGCGATAGTCGGCGTCGGCAACTGCGCCAACTCCTTCATCCAGGGGGTCCAGTACTACAAGGATGCCGACCCCACCGAGGAAGTCCCCGGGCTGATGCATGTCGACCTCGGCGGATACCACGTCCGCGACGTCGAGTTCGTCGCCGCCTTTGACATCGACGCCGAGAAGGTCGGCAAGGACCTCTCCGAGGCGATCTGGTCGGGACAGAACGACACGATCAAGTTCGCCGAGGTGCCGGAGCTGGGGATCAAGGTCGAGCGCGGCATGACCCACGACGGCCTCGGCAAGTACCTCAAGGAGAAGATCACCAAGGCGCCCGGCGAAACCGCCGACGTGGTCGGGATCCTCAAAGAGACGAAGGCCGATGTGCTGGTCTGCTACCTGCCGGTCGGCTCCGAGGAGGCGACCAAGTGGTACGTCGAGCAGGCGCTCAAGGCGGGCGTCGGCTTTGTCAACTGCCTGCCGGTCTTCATCGCCCGCGAGAACTACTGGGACAAGCGCTTCGAGGAGGCGGGCCTGCCGATCATCGGCGACGACATCAAGTCGCAGGTCGGCGCGACGATCGTCCACCGCCAGCTCGCCCGCCTCTTTCACGACCGCGGCGTGCGGGTCGAACGGACCTCGCAGCTCAACGTCGGCGGCAACATGGACTTCTACAACATGCTCGAGCGCGAGCGGCTCGACTCGAAGAAGATCTCGAAGACCAACGCGGTCACCTCGATCATGGGTCACGAGCTGCCCGCCGAGGACGTCCACGTCGGCCCCTCCGACTACGTCGCCTGGCTCACCGACCGCAAGTGGGCGCACATCCGGCTTGAGGGCAAATCCTTCGGCGACGTGCCGCTCAACGTCGAGCTGAAGCTCGAGGTCTGGGACTCGCCGAACTCGGCCGGGGTCGTGATCGACGCCGTGCGGATCATCAAGCTGGCGCTGAACAACGGCATCGCCGGGCAGCTCGACGGTCCGTCCAGCTACCTGATGAAGTCGCCGCACAGCCAGCGACCCGACGACGAGGCGCGCGAACAGACCGAGGAGTTCATCGCCAAGCACGCGCGGGGCAAGGGCGCGGTTCCGAGCGGGACGAAGGCTTCGGCCTGAGCCGGCTGTGCCGGACGAGCCGCTCTCGATAGTCCAGGTCTCGCCCCACCGGCGCGCAACGCGCAACGCGCTCAACGCCTTCGTCCAGCGTCTCTCGGAGGAGCTGGAACGGCGCGGCCACGAGGTGCTGCGGGTGGCCGCCGGCGATCCGGTCAAGCGGCTGCTCGGCGGCAACTCGCTCGACGTCGTCCACGTCCACGAGCCGTTCGCCCCCAGCGTCTCCTCGGCGGCACTCCGCCACTCCTACTCGCTCAACGTCGCCACCTTCCACAAACCACAGGAGCGAGTCCTCTCGACCCAGGTGGCCCGGCCGCTGGTCGAGGTCTTCTTCGGTCGCCTCGACGCGCGCACCGTGACGTCCGCGGCGACCGGGGCTTTGTTGGAGCGCTACTTCCCCGGCACCTACGAATTGGTCGAGCCGGCAGGGGACGGGCACGAGTGGGAGCGGCTCGCGGCGGACTTCGAGGCGATCTACCGGCGCCTCCTCGCCCGCCGCCATGACCCGGTTGGCAACCCCGAGGTGCAGCAGCGGATCGCCGCCCGACCGCTGATCGAGGTCGACCTACACATGCACACCGACCACTCGCCCGACTGCGCGACGCCGGTCGAGGTGCTGCTGGAGACGGCCCGCGACCGCGGCCTCGGCGCGATCGCGATCACCGACCACAACGAGGTCTCCGGGGCGCTGGAGGCGCGCCGGATAGCGGCCGAGATGGGCGACCTCAAGGTGATCGTCGCCGAGGAGGTGAAGACCGCCGAGCAGGGCGAGGTGATCGGCCTCTTCCTCGAGGAGAAGATCCCGCGCGGGATGACGATGGCGGAGACGATCGCCGCGATCCGCGCCCAGGGCGGCCTCGTCTACGTCCCGCACCCGTTCGACCGCTTCCACTCCGTGCCCGACTACGAGCACCTGCTCGACATCGTCGAGGAGATCGACATCCTTGAGGTCTTCAACCCCCGCGTGGCGTTGACCGCCTTCAACGAGGAGGCCGAGCGCTTCGCCCGCAAGTACCGGATCGTCCCCGGCGCCGGCTCCGACAGCCACGTCGCCCAGGGGCTGGGCAGCGTGCGCGTGCGGATCCACGACTTCGACGGGCCGGCGGAGTTCCTCGAGGCGATGCGGGACGCCGACATCACCCGCAAGCACAAGAACCTCGTCTACGTGCAGGCGCTGAAGCTGTTGCAGACGACCGGGCGGCCGAAGGCGGCAAAGCGCAGCGTTCCCGACGCCAAGCCGGTGCGGGGCGGGCGGCCGCGCAAGAAACGGCGCTCGGTCAGCGGGCGGACCAGCGGCAAGAGCTGATGCATGCGGGCCGCGCGAAAGGAGCCGCGCCCGTCCCGTCAAAGAGATCGCCGAGCGTGCCGGCGACCGACGACGAGATAAGAGAGAAGTACCTGGAGCGCGCGATCCGCGAGCTCAACCAGCTGACCCATGAGCTGCAGGACTGCCCGCACTGCCCGCGCGGCAAGCTGATGCCCGTGTTGGGCTCAGGCCACCCGCAGGCCGACGTCTTCATGGTCAAGCACGCCCCCGGCGTCGCCGAGATCGAAGAGGGGGTGGCCTTCTACGGCCGGCCTGGCAACGCGCTGATGAAAAGCTTCAAGCGGCTGGGGATCGATCCGCTGGTCGTCTACGGCACGCTCTGCGTCAAGTGCCCGATCGCCGAGCCCGACCTCGCCGCCGAGGAGTGCCTGCGCCGCCTGGTCGAGGAGCTGGCGATCGTGCAGCCGAAGATCGTCGTCGTGATGGGCGAGCCCGCCCTGCGCGTCCTCAACGGCCTCGAGATCCCCCTCTCGCGCAAGATCGAGCCCCGCGAGGGCGAGGTCCAGGCCTTCACCCCGACCATCGACGCCCTCTATACCCCCGACATCGACGAATCGCTCGACGAGGAGGGCGCCAAGCAACGCTTCTGGCGCTCCTTCCGCGTGCTCGGCGAGTGGTACGAGGACCTGCCGCCGTACTAGCAGCAAGTGTGTTCAGGGCAGGGTCGCGGTAGAGCGTTATGCCAACGGCAACCGGGAAGAGCGACGGCGGGCGGCGGGCGGCCCTGGCGGCGATCGCCTTTGTCGTCGCGGCGGCCTGCGC
>JBAREU010000352.1:0-21745 GCA_049796515.1 Solirubrobacterales bacterium | reverse complement strand
GCCCATACTCGCCCGCACCGCCTTCGGTCCGAACGGGTCGGCGCAATCGGCGCCAAGCACGACCGTACCGCCGAGCAGCGCGTGCGCGCTGCGGACGATCGCACCGACGTTGCCCGGATCGGCGACGCCGTGGAGGTATACGCACGGCGGCTTCGCCTCGCTCGCCCACACCTGCGGCCAGACGGCGATCGCCCGCGTGCCCGAGCCAAGCGCCGAGACGTCGGCCAGCAACTCCGGCTCTACTTCCTCGCCGCCGAGTCCGCCACCAGCTGCCGTGAGGACGAAGCGGGGCTCGGCACCGGCGGCTAACCCCACCTCGACCAGGTCCTCGCCCTCGGTCGCGAAGAGCCGCTCGCGCTCGCGATGCCTGCGCTCGCGCAGCTTGCGCACCAGCTTTAGCTTCTCGTTGTGGGGGCTCGAAATCATCCTGTGTTGGTTCGGGTTGGTCGTTTCTTCTCCTGGAACGCCTCGACAAACAAAAAAGCGGGCCGTGAAGACGGCCCGCCCGGGAGTGTGGAGTGTGGGTTGCGGCTAGGCGGCCGCACCCTCCCGGGCAAGCTCCACGAATCGGCGAAAGGCATCGCGGTCGGAGACCGCGATCTCGGCCAGCATCTTGCGATTTACCTCGACACCCGCCTCGTTGAGGCCGTGCATCAACTGCGAGTAGCTCATGCCCTCGAGCCGCGCAGCGGCGTTGATCCGCGTGATCCACAAGCGCCGGAACTCGCGCTTGCGGTTGCGGCGGTCCCGGTACGCGTACATCCCCGAGCGCTGCACCTGCTCTTTGGCGAAGCGGTAGGAGGAGTGCTTGCGACCGAAGTAGCCCTTTGCTTCCTTCAGCACCTTGCGCCGCTTCTTGCGGGCGTGGACCGATCGCTTTACTCGGCTCACTTGCCGCCTCCAAGCAGGGTCCGCACCCGCTTTTCGTCGGCCTTGGCGATCTCCACCGGCCGCGCCATCCGCCGCTTGCGCTTCGGCGACTTTTTCTCGAGAATGTGACTCGAGTTGGCGCGCCGCCCGCGCAGCTTGCCTTTGGCGGTCTTGCGAAAGCGCTTCTTGGCGCCAGAATGGGTTTTCATCTTCGGCATCGGGATGGGTATTGAAGCAGACCGACGGCGCGACGCGGCGGCGCCACCCGGGAGCGCGAGTACGCTGCCGCCCGATGCGAATCGTCTACGTGATCGGAACGCGGCCGAACTTCGTCAAGACGGCGCCCGTGATCGCCGTCCTGCGCGCCCGCCTGCCCCACGCGCGTCACGCGATCGTCCATACCGGCCAGCACTACGACCGAGCGATGTCGGAGGTCTTCTTCGAGGAGCTGGGCGTGCCCGCACCGGACCACATGCTCGAGGTCGGCTCCGGCACTCACGCGGTGCAGACGGCGCGCACGATGGAGCGGCTGGAGCCGGTGCTGGAAGAGGAGCGGCCGGACCTGGTGATGGCTCCGGGCGACGTCAACTCGACCCTCGCCGCAGCGCTGACGGCGGCCAAGCTGCACGTCCCGGTCGCCCACATCGAGTCCGGCCTGCGCAGCTTCGACCGCACGATGCCGGAGGAGATCAACCGCATCGTCGCCGACGACCTCTCCCAGTACCTCTTCCTGCACAGCGACGAGGCGGTCGAGAACCTGCGCGCCGAGGGCATCGCCGAGGAGCGCATGCACTTCGTCGGCAACACGATGATCGACACCCTGGTCGCACTCGAAGCGCGCTTCCGCGCGGCCGGCTCGGCGGTCCGGCTCGGCGTCGAGCCCGGTCGCTACGTGCTCGTCACCCTGCACCGCCCCGCGCTGGTCGACGGCGACCTGCTGCCGGAGACGGTGCGACGGCTCGCCGAGCTCGCCCGTGAGCTGCCGGTCGTCTTCCCCGTCCACCCGCGCACGCGCAAGAAGATGGAGGAGATCGAGTCCGAGCACCCCGGCCTGCTGCTCACCGAGCCGCTCGGCTACGTCGACTTCCTCTCCCTGCTCGCCGACGCCGGCGCGGTCCTCACCGACTCGGGCGGCATCCAGGAGGAGACGACCTACCTCGGCATCCCCTGCTTCACCCTGCGCGACAACACCGAGCGCCCAGTGACGATCCGAGCCGGCACCAACACCCTGCTAGGCCTCGACCCGGCCGCGATCGCCCAGATCCCAGCAGCTCTAACCGAGCGGCCGGCAAAGCGTCCCGACCCGCCGCCGCTCTGGGACGGTCGCGCGTCGGAGCGAATCGCTGACGTGCTCACTCAAGGGCTATCCCGGTAGGGGTGGAACGTCTTGTACTTTTTCGCGGCCAACCATCGTCGGTAGCCACAGGCGCAGCTCGAAAAAGTTAAGTGGAACCCCTACCGGGATAGCCCCTCAGCCCTCGGTCCCAGCCTCGTCCGTCCCAGCCTCGTCCTGTTTGGCCTCCGCTGTCGCCTCTTTGCTGGGCGCCAGCATCATGCTCATGTTGCGCCCTTCCTGAAGGGGCTCCGACTCGATCGTGGCGAGCCCGTCGAGGTCCTCGAAGAGCCGTTTCAGCAGGTTCCGGCCGCGCTCGGGATGCGCCTGCTCGCGGCCGCGGAACATGATCGTGATCTTGACTTTGTTGCGCCCGCGCAGGAAGCGCTCGACGTGGCCCTTCTTGGTCTCGTAGTCGTGGTCGGCGATCTTCGGCCGCAGCTTGATCTCGCGCACGTTGACCTGCTGCTGGTGCTTGCGGGCGGCCTTTTGCTTCTGCTCCTGCTCGTACTTGTACTTCGAGTAGTCGAGCAGACGGGTGACCGGCGGTTTCGAGCCCGGCGCCACCTCGACCAGGTCGAGGTCGGCCTCCTGGGCACGGCGCATCGCCTCGGCGATCTCGACGATGCCGAGCTGCTCGCCGTCAGCGCCGATCAGGCGCACTTTCGGCACGCGGATGCGCTCGTTGATGCGCGTCGTGTCGCGCTCGGGCGGACGGCGATCGAACCTGCGCGGGACAGGCACTAGTGAGAGGAGAGGTGGAACTTCAAGAGGACGAGGGATGCGGAGGCAGCCACGGGACGCTCAGCGGCGCGGTGTGTTTGGCATGCCTGCGAACAAGTGCGCGGAGTATAGACGCAGTGCCGATCCGAGGTGCGGCGTCCGCTCAACCGGCGCGCTCGGCGCGATGGACGAGGTCGGCGAACTCCTCCAGCTTCATCGTCCCCAGCTCGCCATCGGCGTGCGAGCGCACCGCCACCTCGCCACTCTCTTCCTCGCGGTCGCCGACCACCAGCATGTAGGGGTTGCGAGCCAGTTCGGCGTCGCGCACCTTCTTGCCGATCGACTCCGAGCGGCGGTCGACCTCGACCCTCACGCCGAGCTCGCGCACCTCCGCCCCGACCCGGTCGCCGAACTCGACGTGGCGGTCGGAGATCGGCAGCACTGTCGCCTGCACCGGCGCCAGCCAGACCGGGAAGCGCCCTGCGTAGTGCTCGATCAGGATGCCGGCAAAGCGCTCCATCGAGCCCAGCAGGGCGCGGTGGATCATCACCGGCCGCTGCGGGTCGTCGTTCTGGTCGGTGTAGGTGAGGTCGAAGCGCTCCGGCATGAAGAAGTCGACCTGACAGGTGCCGCACTGCCAGGAACGGCCGAGGGCGTCGGTGATGTGGAAGTCGATCTTGGGGCCGTAGAAGGCGCCATCGCCCGGGTTGAGCGTGTACTCGCGCCCCTGGCTCTCGAGCGCGCCGCGTAGCGCCTCCTCTGCCTGTGCCCACTGCTCCTCGGTGCCGATCGATTTCTCCGGCCGGGTCGAGAGCTCGATGTGCACGTCGGTGAAGCCGAAGCGCGCGTAGAGCTCGTCGATCGCCTCGCAGACGCCGGTCACCTCGTCGACGATCTGCTCCGGCGTGCAGTAGATGTGGGCGTCATCCTGGGTGAAGGCGCGGACGCGCAGCAAGCCGTGGAGGACACCCTCGCGCTCGGCTCGGGATACCTGGCCGAACTCGGCAATCCGCAGCGGCAGCTCGCGGTAGGAGTGCCGTTCGGAATCGAAGACGAGGCAGGCTCCGGGGCAGTTCATCGGCCGGATCGCGTACTGGCGCTCCTTCGACTCGGTGAAGTACATGTTCTCCTGGTAGTTGTCCCAGTGGCCGGAGCGGTGCCAGAGGTCGACGTCCATCAGGTGGGGCGTCTTGATCTCGGTGTACTCCCGCTTGCGCAGCTGCTTGTGCACCTCGGCCTCGATCAGGCGCAGCAGAGTGGTGCCGTGGGCGAGCCAGAAGGGCATCCCCGGCGCCTCCTTGCGCAGCATGAAGATGCCGAGCTGGGGACCGAGCCTGCGATGGTCGCGCGCCTTCGCCTCCTCGATCCGCTCGAGATGGAGGTCGAGGTCCTTCTTCGAGAAGAAGGCGGTGCCGTAGATCCGGGTGAGCATCGCGCGGCTCTCGTCGCCGCGCCAGTAGGCGCCCGCGAGCGAGCTCAGCTTGATCGCCTTGATCCGGCCGGTGGACGGCCCGTGGGGGCCGCGGCAGAGATCCTCGAAGGGCCCGTTCCGGTAGAGCGAGACGGTCTCCACCCCTTCGTCGCGGACGAGGTCCTCGATCAGCTCGACCTTGTAGTCCTGACCCTGGGCCCGGAAGATCTCGATCGCCTCCGCGGTCGGGACGTCGCGCCGTTCGAAGGGCTCGTCGACCTTGATGTGGGTGCGCATCGCAGCTTCGATCCGCTCGAGATCGTCTTCGTTGATCCTGGCATCTGCCGGGAACTCGAAGTCGTAGTAGAAGCCCTGCTCGATCGGCGGGCCGATCGTCACCTTAGTCCCCGGGTACAGCTCCATCACCGCCTCGGCCATGACGTGGGCGGCGTCGTGGCGGATCAGCTCCAGCGCCTCGGAGTCGCGGTCGGTGAGGATCGCGATCTCGGCCCCGTCGGGCAGCGGCGCGCTGAGATCGCGCAGCTCGCCGTCGGCCCGGATCGCCAGCGCGGCCTTGGCAAGACCAGGCCCGATCGCGGCGGCCGCATCGGCACCGGTGGCGCCGTCGGGCAGCTCAAGCGGTCTGCCGTCGGGCAGCTTGGCGGTGATTTTGGTCGTCGCCTCCACGGGAGGCTCCATGCTACGGCCCCTGGCGTGCCTGGCGGACCGCGATCAACGGGCACGGACCGAGACCGCCGGCCGCGCCGCGCTCCCAGACGGTGTAGGGGCCGGCGCGACGGCGCAACGCCAGGCGGTCGAAGGGCGGCTGGGGCGAGTCGACGGTGACGAAGAAGCGGATACCGGGCGGTGGCGCGCCTCCGGCGCCACTCTGCGCCTCGATGCAGACCCGCCCGCCACGCAGCTCCCAGGCGATGTAGCGCTCACCCTGTTCCTCGGCGAGCACTCGGTCGGGGGCGAGGACAAGGGTCGAGCCGCCCGCAAGCAGCGGACGAAGCCCGGTGAGCGCAGGCGAGTAGGAGGTCGGCCCGACCGGAGCATTGGCGAAGGCGAGCAGCGAGCAGGCGCCGGTGGCGAGCAGGTAAAGCCCCAACACCGGGGTTAGGGCGCGTTTGTCACCCATACGGTGACCAACGCGCCCGGCGACCGGGAGAAGGATGACAAGGGCACAGAGCGGCGCGGCGATCTCCAGCGCCTTGGCGGCGGTATAGGGCGTGCCGCCGAGGCGGGCCGCTGCGTAGATCGCCGCCGCGGAGACCAGGCCGGCGAGGATCGTCCGCTCGCCTCCGCGCACAGCGCGCCTCACCCCCATGCCAAGAAGGACGAGAGCGAACGCCCCACCCAGGTAGTAGACGAAGGCCGGAACCGCCCCGTCGCCGGGGGCGACGCGGAAGTCCCCCGAGGGCCAGATGCCGAGCACGGTGAAGGGCGAGATCTGACCGAAGAGGTTGCCGAGGCCGGGACCGTTGGGGTCGAAGGTCTCGAACTGCTTGAAGTCGATCATCCGACCCAGCTCGGGCAATGCAGCAACCAAGAAGACGACCAGGGCGAGCATCAGGGGTCGGAGCGGCAGCGACCGCTCGAACGCCAGCCAAACCAGCAGGATCGCCGCCAGCCAGATCAGGCCCGGGAAGCTGTAGACGTAGACGGAGCCAACCGCGATCAGCGCGGCCGGCACGAAACGCAGCGGCAGCTCGCGCCAGGAACGGTCGCTCTCGCGCAGGGCGAGGACGAAGGCGAGCACGTAGAGGGCTTGGATCGTCTCCTTGAAGGCACCTTGGGCGTAGTAGGAGGCGACCAGGTACGGGAGCCCAACCAGGAGGGCGGCGGCCGTTCGACGGACGGGCGGTTGGTCGGCGAAGGCAGCCAGGGCGGTTAGGGGGGCAAGGACGGCTACGGCAATCGTCAGGCCGCTGAACCCTTGGACCAGGCCAGTGCCGAGACCCTCGTTCAGGGCGACGACGATCGCGTGCGGGCCGAGGGGGTAGCCCTGGTGCAGGAGTTGTGAGCCGTGGCCCTCGGCGAGACGGTCGGTCGCCAGCAGGTGCTGCGACATGTCGGGGTTGAAACCGGTGCCGAGGATGCCGAAGTGGCCTTCGACGGCGAACGGGAGCGAAGCGGCGAGCAGCGCGCCGATCGCCACGGGGAGACCGGCTCGCAGCGCCTCCTCCCCGCCCTCGACCCGGCCGCGCAGGAAGATCCCTCCGCCCACAGTCAGCACGACGATCGCGATTGCGGGGACGAGGCCATCGCCCGGCATCCGCACGGTCGCCCAACAGATCGCGCAGACCAGGGCCAGCCCCACGGCTGGCGAGATCCACGACCACCGCCGTGCCCCGCAGAGCGCGATCGCCGCCTGTCCGATCGTCAGGGAGGCGCCGCCTATCGCCACTGCCGCTGCATAGGTCCCGATCACAGGTCGGCGAGCCTAGACTGACTGCATGGCGCATGTCCCGCCCGCACGCCACCTTCTCCGTGCAAAGGACCTGGCCGACGCCCGCTACTTCGAACCACTGGGCGTCGAGGACCTCGCCCGCGCCGCCGGCCTCTCGCGCGCGCATTTCAGTCGCCAGTTCCGGCGCGCCTTCGGCGAGCCGCCGCACGCCTACCTGCTGACGCGACGACTGGAGCGCGCGGCGGCGCTGCTGCGCACCACCGACAACTCCGTCGCGGAGATCTGCCTCGCGGTCGGGCTACAGAGCATCGGCTCGTTTACCACCAGCTTCAGCCGCACCTACGGGCAGTCGCCGACGGCTTACCGCGCCAACTATCCGCCTGCCTCGCATTTGGCCCGCGTGCCGGCCTGCGTCGTCCGCCTTCACGCCCGGCCTCGACACCGCACGTTTCGAGAAGACAACTTCGAAGTGCCTGCCTAGCATCGGCGACGAACGTTCCGACGAGTAAGGAGAACCCGATGATCAAGATCGCAAACGCGCAGCTGTGGGTCCACGACCAGGACGAGGCCCTTGCCTTCTACACCGAGAAGCTCGGCTTCGAAGTGCAGTCCGACGTCACCCTGCCCGAGATGGGCGGCTTCCGCTGGCTCACGGTCGGCCCGCCGAACCAAGAGGACATCTCGATTGTCCTGATGGCGATCCCAGGGGCGCCGGTGATGGACGAGGAGACTGCCGGCCAGGTCCGCGACCTGATGGCGAAGGGATTCGCCGGCACCGTCTTCCTCACCACCGACGACTGCCAGGCTTCCTACGAAGAGCTGAAGGCGCGCGGCGTCGAGTTCACCGAGGCGCCCGAAAAGCGGCCCTACGGGATCGACTCCGGCTTCCGCGACCCCTCGGGCAACAGCTTCCGCCTCACCCAGGTTCAGCTGCCGGCGGCGGTCTGAGCTCACCGCCGCCGAGCTCCGGGGGCAGCGCCCGCGGCCCCTCGGGATAGAGCTGGCGCAGCTGCGCCTCGTTCATCTCGAGGGTGTCCGCCGGCCCCTGCGGGGCACCCACCACGAGCCAGAGCGCATCGGCATCGGTGTCGTTGAAGACCTGCCGCAGCGCGTTGGGCTCGACCAGGAGCGAATCGAGCGGGCCCAGCTCGATCACCTCGTCATCGACCCGTATTCGGCCGCGACCCTCAAGCACCACATAGAGCTCCTCCTCCTGCTCGTGCCGGTGCCTGGTCGACGCCTCACCGGGACGCAACCGCCAGAGCCGCGCGCCCAGGCGGGTGGCCTCGAGCTGCTTAGCGAGATCGGTATTGAGCACCCGCATCTGGTTCGACTCACGCCAGTAGGCATCTTCGGCACGCAGCAGGCGATAGGCCATCGTCGCTCCTTCGGGGGACGGCGGAGTGGGCGCAACTGGGCTCGAACCAGTGACCTCCAGCTTGTCGAGCTGGCGCTCTCCCAACTGAGCTATGCGCCCCAGGGGAAACTGAATCTAGCAGCGGAGAGCCTCCGCGAGCCGCCGGCTTAGGTCACCGCTTGCAAGCGTCGATGCAAGGGGTGCAACTTTTACCGGGACGGCGTGTTTACCTATCTAGAGTCGCCGCCTCGCGACGCAAGATTTCAAAGTTTGAGGACCGACGAGCCAGCTACAGATCGATCTGGCGGTACGTCCTTCGGAAGCAAAGGGCCCCATATGGGGCCCTTTTCCGTTCAGAGGCGCCTACCGGAATCGAACCGGTGTAAACGGCTTTGCAGGCCGCTGCGTAGCCACTCCGCCAAGGCGCCGTAGGCGACCAAAGCCTAGCGACGCACGGTTGACGGCATGCCTGGATACCTCGCCTTCAGGGAGGTGCCCCCAGCGCCCCGAACAAATCCCGAACAGCTCGGGATGAAAAACAAAGGGTCGTGGTCTCTCACTTGGCTTGTTAGAGCCACGCTTCGGGTGACCGCAAGCTTGTCGAGCTAGCGGTCACCGACGCCGTCCAACACCACTCGATCCCGGTGGTAGAGCCAATCCGAACATTCCGTGGGGTGCTCACCGCCGCCGATCCCGAACAAAACCCGAACAATCATTCGTCGCGCTGCCACAGAACGTCATCAAGGGCAGCCATGGACGAACTCGCTGAATCAGGCTCAGCTCGAGTGTCGGCGATTGCCACCGCGACCAGGACCGCGGTCGCTGCGCTCACCGCTAACAGGAGGCTGAACGGGGCGGTAGCCACACCCAGGAGGAGGAGACCGAGGCAGGCGAGAACCCTCGATCGCGGCATGGTTCCGGCAGCCCGCCGCATGAAGCCGAGCTGGGCGAGAAGGAAGATCATCGGGCCACCGAAGATGAGCACCGAGACGCCGAGGGTCGTCGGGTCGTGCGGATGGATGATCGCCAGCTCGTCGCCCACCGCGATGCCGATGATGCCGACGACCATCGCGATCAGCGTGTAGTTGCCCCAGCCGACAAGGCGCGAGGGCTTCTCCTCCTCCTGCACCGCCCTCGTGCCGATCTCCTCGGCGCGGTGGAAGTAACACCACCACAGCGCAACCGAACCGGTGAAGGCGATTGCGAGGACGAGCAGGCGGTCCGCCTGGAGCGGCTCGTCCGCGAAGGCGTTGCCGAGGGTCAGCACGGTCTCCCCCAGGGCGATCAGGAAGAAGAGGCGGAAGCGCTCGAGCAGGTGCTCGGCGTAGATCTGGCTGTCCGAGCTGAAAGGGCTCCTCCGCCCCGGCAGCGGATGACCGGCGATTACCCCGCCGTAGCTGACCAGCGCCGCTGCCGCCCAAAGCAGAAGGCGGGTATCGCCCTCTGCGGCAATCCCTGCGATCCAAATGAAGCCAGTGCCGATCTCCCAAACCAGGGCGTTGACGAAGTGCATGTGGAGGCGGTGGCCGCGGAAGGCGACGACGGCGAACGCCGTCCGGCCTACCTGGATCGCCAGGTAGCCGACTACAAACAGCCCAGCGCGATCGCCGAATGCCTCCCCCACCGAGGTCGACATGACCAGGCTGGCGAACATCACGCAGAGCAGCATCAAGCGGACTGGCTGGCGCTCCGCGTCGAGCCAGTTGGAGGTCCATACGGTCATGAACCACGCGTACATGACGGCCAGAGTGAGGACCAGCGTCTCGGCCATACCGGGGGCGTCGACGTGCTCCAGTAGATGGTGCGCGAGCTGAGCAACCGCGAAGACGTAGACGAGGTCGAAAAACAGCTCGAGAGGAGTGACCGACCGCGCGACTTCACGCGGGCGCACGAGCGGCGAGATGTGAGGGCGGCCGTTCATTGCCTATGGGCGCGGCATACAACAGAGTTGAGCGCCGCCGCTGGCGAGCAGTCGCCCGCCCCCACCCCAGACGCGTCCACTTACGCCGAGGAGACCGTCTCCAGCAACCGGGCACCCGTGGTCGATCAAGAGCCACTCGCTCGCCTGGGCGGCCTGGTGGAACCAGACGCTGGTGTCGAGGTTTGGGGCGACGTAATCCACTCCGCGATGCTTCTGGTAGACGGCCGGCCAGCCGAAGGTGTCCAAGAGGATCAAAGGCCGGGCGGCGTCGACGAATGGGTCCTCGAAGGACGCTTCCGGCTCGAACCGCACCCACTCTCTGATCAGCGCCGCTTTCTCGCCGACGTTCGCACCGCGCTCCGGTCGGCGGCAGCTCACGTTTCCCCAGAAGGGGAAAATCGGCTTGCCGTCCACCAGCCGCTCGTACGGCTCGCACTCGCTGGGCGCCGGGACCTCGGGAGCCGCTAGCTCCTGGTGCCTATACCCCGGAGCGTCGGCGACCGTCCGCACAAGCGCGAAGAGGACCGGCTTCCCTCGCTGGATCATCTTCACCGCAAGCGACTCCGACCGGCGACCTCGCTTGAGCACCTCGACTGCCAGCTCGACCTCATCGAAGTCGGGTGAGCTGAGGAAATGGCAGTAAAAGCTCGCCGGTCGAGGTATCTCCGCGCGCCGGCCGGCAGCCCGCAGGGCGATCGCGGCCAGATAACCGCCGCTGGGCCCCCAGATCTCCCATGCTCGGCTGAGCTGGATGGAATACCTGCCACCGTCCCCCACGAGGTCGGTCGCCTCGGCGAGGCTGATGGGAATGACTGGCTCTGCGATGAAGCGGCTGATGGGATTCGAACCCGCGACCTTCTGCATGGCAATTACAGGGGGCACCGAGAGCCGCGCGCCGCGAATGTAGCAGCTTGCAGGGGTTTCGCACAGCCGTTGCGAACAGCCTCAATCACCAATACGCGGGGATATGCGGCGATCCGGGCACTTCCGCGCAGAAGTGACCGAGATCCGAGGTGGCGGTTTGATTCCGCCACCGCCCCTGGTCCCCATCGGCCCGGAGGTAGGCACTGGGCTTTCAGCAGCGGCGTTCGATCCACGCAAAGCCGTTTCGCCGGTTCGATTCCGGCAGGCGCCTCTAGGTAACCCGAGGCTCATACCGCATCGCCACCGCCCCTGAGCCGAACTCCTGCCGGCTCACGAGCCTCAGGTCGAGAGGCTTCGAGAGCCCCGCGAACAACGTCGGCCCATGGCCCACCAGCCTGGGATGCACTACGAACTCGTACTCATCGATCAACCCCAGCTCCGCCAACGCCAGCGGGAGCTTTACGCCTCCCACGCCCAGTCCCTTGCCCGGCTCCTGCTTCAGCTTCTGAACTGCCTCCCCGACGTCCCCACGCACGAGCTCCGCATTCCAATCGACCCGGTCCAGGGTGCTCGACACGACGTACTTCTTCGCCGCGTCGATCGTCCGGCCGAAAGGCGCCATCCAATCGGGCATCTCCTCCATCTGTCCCGGCGGCCGCCAGGCCGACTCCATCATCTCGTAGGTCACCCGGCCGAGGAGGAGAGCGTCGGCCTGGGCGAGGATCTCCGTCGCGTGACGATGGGTCTCTTCGTCCGGGGAAATTGCACGGTGATCGCAGCATCCGTCCAAAGTGACGTTGATCGAATACCGAAGAGGTCGCACTGCGCGAGCATACTTTCCGGTCGACCTGCCGGCCGCGCGACATAGCGGCAAATCCAATCGCATCATCGGCTGATTGGGCAGCAACGGGCAGCGAGGGCGAAAGGCAAGAGGTCGCGGCGAGGGCGTAGTCATTGCCCGGACACAGAAAAGCCCCGCCGAAGCGGGGCTTTTCCATAGAGCGGCTGATGGGATTCGAACCCACGATCACATCCCATCCTCGAACCGATTGGTCCGTCTTCCTGACCTAGCGAAGAATAGGGACCACACCGGACGATGAGTGACCGTTGGTCGAACTTGACCTATGCCGGAACACGCTCGCCCACTGGCGCGTATTGCTCCAGCGCGGCGTCGTTGGTCTGCATGATCTCCCTTCGTCTCGCCGCGCATCTGGCAGGCGCTCACCTGCCCCTGTTAAGCGCAATCAGTCCTCGGACGAGGCCGGGCGCACCGAAGGGGAAGGGAGCGAAGCGACCTTGCGCCCGGCGGAGCCGAGGGCACAATGAAGCGAACAGGGCAGTACGCGACCAGCCCGCCTATCTGGCGCTTGTCAGAAGCCCGGCTGGTGGCGAGATTCAAAACGCGACAGATAGCCAGCGTCGAAGGCGCTTTCGGGAATCCATCCCGGACCCTTGCCGCCATCTTCGATGAAGCTCGACGTGCCCCAATAGCGTTTTTCTGGGGGCGTCACGCCCGGCTCGAATCTCAAGATCACATGCGCTTCGGGTTCGTGGGGCTTGTTGAGGATGGTCACCCATTGGCCAGGACCCGGCCTGCCCCAGGAAGCGAAGCCAACGGTCGTCATGGTCGGGTTGCGGAAACCGCCGACTTGGAGGAGGTGACTGACGGCGGAGCTGCAATCGAAGGGGCCATTGCGCGGCGTTGGACTGACGCCATGCGATCCACCCCACACGTATTTCGTTTCCGGCCGCATAGCGCTGAGGCGGTCTGCCTCAGCGATCATCCGGGCGACACGCTCATTGGGTGCTGATATGGAGCAAACGGCTACTTCGGTGGCCCCTGCTCCCGCGTACCTCTTGGCGGCAGCTAGTACGTCTTCGACATACCAGTCGGCGTGGTTGTAGGCGAAGATTGCCGCCCGCCAGTCCTTCGGCGCCCCCGAGGCGTGGAGATAATTGGCTGCGGCGTGAATCGCATCCCAAGGGTCGTCGGGGTCCCGGTCACCATCGCCGTCACCGTCCACGCCGTAAGCGGCCCATGTTGCCGGCATGAACTGCATCCAACCCTGCGCGCCCGCTGAGGACGGGCCGAGGTTCGCGCCGAACCCCGTCTCGATGAAGTTGATTGCGGCGAGGATTGTCGGGCCTTTGGTGCCGAGCTTGTATTTCGCGCTCGCCCCCTGGTAGATCGGGACGAGCCTCGCCGGGACGTCTTTGACGGTCCCAGTCGGCTCGGTGCCGCACCCCGCAGCCGTACCACCAAATGTGAGGGCGATGGAAACAGCGCCGCAGATGGCCGCGAGAAGCCCAGCGATTGGAACGGCGATCAGGGCCGCAGTGAGGCGCGTGCCTTCGCTCTGAGCGCTCATCGTAGGAGCGCCCGTCAGATAGCGGGCGGCGCGCGCCCCCGGCAATCGCCATCGGCGGGGGCGTTTGGCCTTGCGTTCTGACAAACAAATGTATGAGGGGTTTCCGCCGTATCCAGGCGAGCCGCAAGGCCGCCATCGGGGTTGCTGCTACGTGAGAGAGGGGCGATGGAGCCGGTAGCCGCAAAGCGCCGTGGCGTGACGCCTGCCCAGATGCTGGATGCCGAACGCAGCTTCGAGCGGATGCTGGCGCGCAAGTTCTCGGCGGTCTGGATCGCCGAGAACGCAAAGGACGTGCTTGCCCAGGCTCACATCGAATATATGGAGTGGCTGGAGGAGAACCCTCCCGCGAAAAGTCCGGTGGGGTGGCTTCTCACATGCGCGTATCGACGCGCTCTGAATCTTTTCGATGCCCAGCGTCGAAAGCCGAGTATGGCCTCGTTGGAGTCGGTGTTTCATCTCGCCGACGGATCGACTCCCACACCCGAGGAACAGGCGCTCGACAATGACCGGCAAAAGCGGCTGCGCGAAGCGCTGAGTCACCTTCCCGACAAAGAGTGCAAGTTGCTCGCGCTGGTCTACTTCGAGGGCATGTCGATCAGGGAAGCCGGCCGAAAGATCGGCTGGCAGAAGTCGGCCGCTGACCGCCATCACGATTGGGCGATGGAAAAAATGCTGTCGCTCGTCGGGGATCGCAGCCTTCTCAGCCCTGCGTCCCTTGGCGTGGCTGCATGGGTCGTTGCCAAAGGCGAAGGGCACCGCCCCTGGGCAGCTCCGCTTGAAGCCACAGCAGACTTCGCTCGGGAAGGCGTCGCGATTGGTGTCGAAGCGACCACGACTGGGGCTCATCGCCTCGGCGAGCTGGTGCGGCGCTTGGCCCCCTTCTCCGAGCCGAGCAACACTGCCGCTCTGAGCGGGGTTGGACGGGCAGCTGGCTACTGCGCAGCGGCGGCGGGCGTGGCCGTGTGTGGGCTCGCAGCGACGGGGGTGGTTGGACCGGGAATGACTGCGGTGGAGGCCGATCGGCCGGAGCCCACTAGGCCAAGATCCGCAGAGCCCGCGCAACAGGCTTCGGCGCCAGCGCCTGTCGTCAGGCATGTGCCAAGCGCAGTGCCTCGGCGGAGTCAATCAACGGGTAGCGCCGAGGTGCCCAAGGCAAGCGAGGGCACGTCGGAGACGAGGAAGCCCAACCCGCAAAGTGAATTCGCCCCTCAGGCAACGGGCAGCGACACGGTGACTGAGTTCGGGGTCGACCGGGGATCGGGCGAAGGCTCCGAACCGGCGCCAGAACCGGAAGCGTCGGGCGGGGAATCCTCGTCCTCGACGCCGCCGCCCGCGCCTTCACCGGCGCCCAAGTCGCCGGACTCGGCGCCATCGGCTGAGTTCGGCCTGTAGCTCCTCTGGCCCGAGCTGACACGCACGGGCCTCGACAGCTCCTCAACTACCGGGGGCGTGGCCTCTCTGCTTCTGACGGTAGCTGCCTATTCCCCGATAGGCGACAAAAGAGAGGCAGACCTTGTCATTCCTACAGGCAGCGAATCTAGCTCTGCTTGACGCAGTCACAAAAGTCGGCGTCAACCCAGATCCAAGCGGGATACCCGGAAGCGCGGCGGCTCAGAAAGTTCTCAATGGGGCCGCCGCCTTCGGGCTCTTGGCCTGCGTTGGAGCGGTCGTGTGGGGGGCCGCTATGTGGGGATTGGGCAGCCGCTCCAACAACGCGAGTCACGCCGATGACGGCAAGACCCGGATGCTCAAGGGGGTCGGTTCCGCGTTCGCCATCGGTGCAGGGGCGGCGGTAATCAACTTCTTCTTTGACGCCGGCACAGCCGTCAAGTAGCGATGCGGCTCGCACTCGCGGTTCTCATTGCGGTGGTCCTCGGCGTGATCGTGGGTCGCGCTAGCTCTCCCACAGCTTCTCCCAAAGCCGTCCCCCCCGCCCCCGGCCCTACCAGCGAATCGGCCGGGGTTGGGGTTGGCTTTCCGCGCACCCGCGAGGGTGCGGTCCACGCTATCGGGACCTACCAGCAGGCGTTCGCTGACAAGGCGATCCTGCGACCCGGCGAGCTACGCCGCCGGATCGAGGCAGCGGCGACGCCCCGCTTTGCCCCGGTGATGCGCGACGCGAGCGAACCGGGGGTGGCGCGGCTTCGGGCCGGCCCGTTTGGCCAGGGGGTCCGGGCACACGTCCCAAGCGCCTACTTCGGCGTCCCGGTGGCATACCGCGTTCTGTCCTACACGCCGAAGCGAGCGGTCATTCAGACCTGGGGCTTCACCCTGCTCGGCGACGTCACCTCAGTCGAACCAACCGCCTACTTTGGCCTCGCTCGAACGGTGCTGGTCTGGATGGACGGCGACTGGAAGATCGCGCATACCCGCGCCTCCCTCGGCCCGACGCCTCGCCTCGGCTCGCCCCGCCCCGGCGGCGAAGGGCTTGGCCTGGTCGAACTAACTGAGGAGTTACGGCCCTATGGCGTGGCTCCGTAGGTCCGTCGCCCTCGGCTGCGCAGCAGCGGCTTGGATCGTGGTGCTCACCTTCCTCGATCCGAGCCCACCGGCAGCGAGGGCCAACGTCATCTGTGACGTTGCTCTTGCCCCTGCCGCGCCGATCACCGGGGCACTCGGGATCGGCAACCCGGTGGATGACGCCTGCGACACCGTCACCGATCCGGTCGGCGACCTGGCCTCCAAGCCGCTCGACCCGATCAAAGACGCAGCGGAGTCGATCGGACAGGGCGTCTTTGACCAGATCACCACTTGGGCGGCCGATGGCGCGGTGTGGCTGCTCGGTCAAGTCGTCGTCCTCACCGACAAGACCACTTCGCCGAACCTGCTGAGCAAAGGCTTCCTGCGCCAGTACCGCGGTATGGCCTCGATCGCAACCGTTCTGGCACTCCTGATGCTGCTGTTCGCAGCCTTGGAGAGCTTGGGGCGCGGCGACGGCGGGATGCTCGTCCGCGTCTTCCTCGTCAACGTGCCGCTTGCGGCGATTGCGACCAGTGCCGCTTACGTCTTGGTGCAACTGCTGGTTGCCACCACGGACGGCTTCTCCGAAGCTGTGACGCAGGCGACGGCTGATGACACGCGAGCCTTCTTCAAGGCCGCGATCGAGGGGCTTGCCGGGGCGGGCGCGGCGGTCGGGACGGCGGCGAGCGGGCCGGGCGCCGGAACGGCGGCGGGGGCAGTCGCGGCGCCGCTGTTCGTCGGCTTTATCGTCGCGATCGTCGCCGCCTTTGCGGCGTTCCTCATCTGGATCGAGCTGCTGATGCGCGACGCGGCGGTCTACGCGGTCGCGCTGTTCATGCCGATGGCGATAGCCGCGTCGATCTGGCCGCGTTGGATGTCGGCACTGCGGCGGACAGCGGAGCTGCTCATCGTCGTCGTCTTCTCGAAGTTCGTCATCGTCGCGATTATCGCCTTGGCCGCGTCGCTGTTGGCCAACACGGGCGGCAAGGTCGAGCATGTCCTGGCGGCTGGGGCGCTGCTGTTCCTGGCCGCCTTCGCGCCCTTCGTCTTGTTCAAGCTGGTGCCGTTCGCCGAGGGCGCGGTCAGCTCGGCGTATAACCGCTCCAGCGCGGGGGGCGCATCGGTGCGAACGGTCGAGTTCGCGTCCTCGGTGCAGATGATGCGCCGCGCCGCGCTCGCCAATTGGGCCGTCAACAGCACGAAGGCCAAGGGCGGCGGCGGCAATGGCGGAAGCGGCGGAGGGTCCACCGCAAAGGGTCGACCCGGCGGAAGTGGCGGTGGTGGCGCAAACGCCAATCCCGGCGGGGCAGCCGGGGGCAGCGGCGGCGCTGCGGGCGCCGTTGCGCTCCCAGTCGCGGCGGGTGCTGAGACCGTCAAAGGAGCAAAAGCGGCGGCGGGCAAGGTTGCGGGATCGGGAACCGCTCAAGCGAGTGGCGCCGCTGGAAGCGGAGCCAAAAGCTCGAGCGGCCCCTCGGCCAGCTCGGGTGATGGCGCCGGCGGTCCTGGTGGTGGCGATGAACGCGCGCCGCGTCCCAGTGGTGAGCGAAGCGCCTTCGGCGAGCAGTTGACCCTGTTCCCGAGGAGTGAGCCAACCGAGGCGGCGGGCGGCAAGGCACCCAGCGCGAGTGCCAAACCGCCGCGGCCATCGGCCGAGGTCGGCACCGCGAGCGAGGGCAGCGGGGGCGCAAAGGGCAACTCATGAGCGGACGGCGCTACCGCTTCGGCCCGTTGGAGCAGCGGGGCCTCCTTGGCCCCCTGCTTTTCGGCCAGGTCGTATTCCTCGCAGTAGCAGCGGCCCTCGGGCTGGCGGCGATGTACGTGTTGCGCGACTGGCTCGGACTCTGCGTTGCGTTGCTGTTGGTCGGCGCCGCTGTGGCGGCGGTTCTGGTGCCGTTCGAGGGACGGACCCTTGAGGCATGGGCGCCGATTGGGATTCGATGGCTGCTTCGCTCGCGCGAGCAACGGCGGGGCTACCGCTCGAAGAGTCCCGGCGGCGGCTTTCACCTCGCCGAGGACGGCGCAGCGATCAGCGAGTCCTCGCTGCCCGACGAGCTGGCGGGACTTCGGATGCTCGAAGTCCCCTACGGCTCTGATTGCGTCGGCGTGATTTACGACCGGACGGCCGGGACCTACACGGTCGCCATTGCCGTCCGCGCCGGGGCGTTTGGCTTGCTTGACACCGCCGAGCAGGAGCGAAAGCTCGATGCCTGGGGAGCGGTTCTCGCGAGCCTCGCGCGGGATGGAAGTCCCGTCCGGCGGCTCCAATGGATCGAGCGCACCTTGCCGGCGCAGGGCGATGATCTGGCTAGCTACCTGCAAGCCGAGCGCGATCGAGCGGTGCCGCTCGACTCGGGCCTGGTCGCCTCCTACATCGAATTGATCGAGTCGGCGGCCCCGGCGACTCAAGAGCACGAGATTCTGCTGGCGCTCCAAATTGACGAGCGGCGGGGCGCACGCGAGCTGCGCCGCATGGGCGGCGGCCTTGAGGCGGCCTGCGAGCTGGTTCTACGCGAGGCGGAGACCCTTGCCGAGCGCCTATCGATCGCTGAGATAACCGTCTTCGGCTTGCTGCGTCCGCGCCGCTATGCGGAGGCAATTCGCGATGCCTTTGACCCGTTCGGGCGACAGGCGCGAGCGCGCGCCACGCTTGGGGAGGCCGATCGAGCGGGAGTCGATCCGGCGCAGATGGGACCGCTCGCCGACGAGGCGAGCTGGGATACCTACCGAACCGACTCCGCACTTCACGCGACGTTCTGGATCGCGAGCTGGCCGCGTCACGACATCGGCCCTGCCTTCCTGACGCCGCTCTTGATGCAAACGACGGCGCTTCGCACGGTGGCGGTCTGCATCGAGCCAATCGCGCACTCGATCGCGATTCGCAAAGCCGAGGCAGCACGTACGGCAGAGGTGGCCGAGGAGCTGCAACGCACTCGCCAGGGCTTCATGACCACAGCGCGAATCCGGCTTCGCCAACAGGCCGCCGCCAGGCGAGAGGAGGAGCTGGCGGACGGCCACGCGGAAATGCGCTTCGCGGGCTACGTCACGGTTTCAGCGAGTTCGGCGTCGGATTTGGAGCGGACCGCCACTGAGGTCGAACACGCCGCCGCACTCGCCCGGCTGGAGCTTCAGCGGCTCTACGGCGAGCAGGACGCCGGTTTCACCTTCACGCTGCCGCTTGGCCGGGGACTGCGATGAACCTGCTGAGGGGGCGCGGCGGCCACCGTGCCGAGCGCCCCGCTCACGCGGCGACGACGGCGCACTTTCAGTCTGCCTTTCCCTTTCTCGCGGAGGCTGGGCTGGGCACCCCCGGCACCTATATCGGTCGCGACGCTTGCGGCGGTGCCTGGGTGTTCGATCCGTGGGCGGCCTACGGGCAAGGTGTCCTCTCAGGGCCAAACATGCTCGTCGTCGGCCAGTTAGGTCGCGGCAAGTCGGCATTCCTCAAGACCTACCTCGCTCGCCAGCGCGTCTTCGGTCGGCAAGCGTGGGTACTCGATCCAAAGGGGGAGTACGCGCCGCTTGCGCGGTGGCTCGGCGGCACATTGATCGCCCTGGTTCCGGGCGGCTCAGTGAGGCTGAACCCGATCGACCGACGCATGGGCTGGGAGGCTCAGTCGAGTCTCCTGCGATCGGTGGCCGCCGCCGCTCTGCGGCGCGAACTGACGCCGGAGGAGGACGCCGGGTTGCGAGTCGCGCTCAAGGCCATCGGCGCCTCAGACGCCGAGGAGCCAACCCTGCCGGACGTAGTCGAGGCGCTGCTGCATCCCGGCGAGGAGATGACCGCAGCGCTGGTTATGGAGCCGGCCGACTTCGCCGAGAAGACCCGCCAAGTCGCGCTTGCCCTGCAACGGCTCTGCCACGGCGACCTGCGCGGCATGTTCGATGGCTCGACGACCGCGGGGCTCGATCTGGATGCGCCCCTGGTCGTCCTCGACCTGAGCGCCGTACAGGGCTCGGCTGCGCTGGGAATCCTGATGACCTGTGCTGCCGCGTGGCTGCAAGGCGTCGTGATGGAGCGAAAGCGCGCCGCCGAGGCGGGTGAGCCCGATGGAGCCAAGGTCATCGTCGTCGTTGACGAGGCATGGCGGATAACCGCCGATCTGGGTGTCGCTGAATGGCTCCAGCAATCCTTCAAGCTGAGCCGCGCCTACGGCGTCCAGAACATCATCGCCCTGCACCGGCTCTCCGACCTCGGGGCGTCCGGGGCGGCGGGCTCGCGCGAGGCGCGGATCGCTGAGGGGCTAATCGCCGACGCGGATACGAAGGTCATCCTCGCGCAGCCGCCCGACCAGATCGAGGGGCTACGGAATCTCCTCGGGCTCTCGGTGACGGAGGCCGAACTGGTGCCAACGCTGCGGCGCGGTGAGGCGCTGTGGATCGTCGGCCGTCGCTCCTTCCTCGTCCAGCATCGGCTTTCCTCGGTCGAGCAAGAGCTAGTGGACACCGACGCTCGCATGACCACCCATCGCGAGCTGGTCGGGGGCGCAGGGTGAGCGGAGCTGGGCTGATCGTGGCCGCGGTGCTCGGGGCGGTCCTCCTCGGTGTCCACCTCCTCGACCGCCGCCTTCGCGAAGGTGGCGGTAGGAAGCGGCGCCGTGTCCAAGGTGCGCGATGGGCCAACAAACGTGACCTCCGCACCTTGCATGTGAAGGGGCCTGAGCGGAGGCGGTTGATCTTGGGCCGTCATGGTCGGCGCCTCATCGCCTCTGAGGACCGAGCCTCAATCGTCGTCTTCGGGCCGACCAGCGTCAGCCTCAAGACGACCGGACTCGCGATCCCTTCGCTCTTGGAGTGGGAAGGTCCGGCGGTCGCCACCTCGGTCAAAAGCGATCTTCTCCTGACGACGATCAAGCGTCGCCGCGAACTGGGGAAAGCGATGGTCTTCGACCCAACCCAAGTGACCGGCATCGAGTCGGTAAAGGCGACGCCGCTTTCGGGATGCGGAAGCTGGCGAGGCGCGATACAGGTGGCCCACCGACTTACTAGCTCCGCGCGTTCGGGCGAATCCAGTGGCCTAGAAGATGCCGCCTTCTGGTACGCGGCGGCGGAGAAGTTGCTTTCGCCGCTCCTCTTCGCCGCTGCCACCAGCGGCGGCGGCATGGCGGAGGTAATCCGCTGGCTGAACGACGGGGCCGACGCTGAGCAGGAGGTCACTGAACGCCTGGCCACGGCGCCAGATTCAAAGGATGCGTTGAGCGCGTGGAACGCGAACTGGAACCGCGAGGAAAAGCAACGCAGCTCGATCTACACGACGGCGGAGACGATCATCGGCGCCTTCGCCGACCCTCGCGTCCTCGACGCCAGCTCACGCGCCGACTACACGCCCGCCGGGCTACTGGATGGCCGGGCGAACACACTTTTCCTCTGCGCCTCAGACTACGAGCAAGAGCGGCTGCGCTCGCTGTTCGCAGCAATGATCTCCGAGCTGGTCGCGGTCGTGTCGGACATCTCGGCGCAGACCGGCAAGCCGATCGACCCGCCGCTTTTGATCGTGCTCGATGAGGCGGCAAACGTCGCGCCTGTTCCCGAACTCGACGGCCTTGCATCGACCGGGGCGGGAAAGGGCATTCAGCTCGTCACCGTCTTTCAAGACCTGGCGCAGGTCTCCGCGCGCTATGGCAAGCGCGCGCAAACGATCGTCAACAACCACCGGGCCAAGGTGTTTGCGGGCGGGATCGGCGACCCGGACACGCTCGACTACATCAGCCAGGTGGTCGGTGAGGGCGAGTTTCGTCAGCGAAGCGAGACGGCCGGTGAGAAAGGGCGCACGTCCTCAACGGAGGGAAGCACGTACCGCGCCCTCGCGCCCGCGAACGTCGTACGCGGAGCGCGGCCCGGTAGCGCGCTCCTGGTCTATGGGCACCTTCCCCCGGCTCGGCTATCGCTACGGCCGTGGTTCGCGGATCGCGATTTGAGAGAACTTGTCGAAGCCGGTCGATGGTGAGCGAGGATCGGTCCTGGGGTGCAGATACCGTCGCGCTCGGCCGGGCGCGATGCGATCCGCGCCGCCCCGAACCGCCGCGC
>JBAREU010000351.1:0-1805 GCA_049796515.1 Solirubrobacterales bacterium | reverse complement strand
CCGTCATCCAGGTGCGCCTGCAGCGCGTCCATCACCTGGACGAACCCGGCGACGGCGCCCTTCGCGCGCGCGGCCAGCGTGGGGATCTCATCGACGCGGTGTGCGGCGTCGATCACGCTGATGCCTTCCTCACGCGCGAACGACTCCACCGCCGAAACCGTGGCATCGCCGATCCCGCGTTTCGGCATGTTGACGACCCGGCGGAACGAGACGACGTCCTGCGGGTTCAACAGCAGGCGGAGGTAGCCAAGGACGTCCTTGATCTCCTTGCGCTGGTAGAAGCGAACGCCGCCGAAGACGCGGTACGGCGCGCCGACGCGCATCAGCACGTCCTCGATCACGCGGCTCTGGGCGTTCGTCCGATAGAAGACCGCCACGTCGCCGTAGCGGAAGCCCTCGCTCTGCCGGAGCCGCTCGATCTCGTCGATCACGAAGAACGCCTCGTCGTGCTCGTCCTCGGCGCGGTACATGACCGCGAGCTCGCCGTTGCCGGCCTCGGTCCACAGGCTCTTCGGCTTGCGGTGCACGTTGTGCTCGATCAGCGCGTTCGCGATGCCCAGGATGTTCTGCGTGGAGCGGTAGTTCTGCTCCATCAGGAAGACCGCCGCGTCGGGGTAGTCGCGCTCGAAGTCCAGGATGTTCTTGATCGTCGCGCCGCGCCACGAGTACACACCCTGATCCGCGTCGCCCACCACGCAGACGTTGCGGTACCGCGACGCCAGCATGTTCACCAGCTGGTACTGCGCGCGGTTCGTGTCCTGGTACTCGTCGACCAGGATGTAGCGGAACCGCTCCTGGTAGTGCTCCAGGACCTCTGGATGCAGCTTGAACAGCTGCACGGTCTGCGTGATCAGGTCGTCGAAGTCGAGCGCGCCGGCCGCGTGCTTGCGCCGCTCGTACTCGGAGTACACACGCGCGATCGTCTCCTCGTAGAAGTTGTCGGCGCTCCGTGCGTACTGGTCGGCGTCCATCACCTGGTCCTTCGCCTTGCCGATCGCCGAGGCCATCGCCTTCGGGGGGAAGCGCTTAGCATCCAGGTCGAGGTCCTTCAGCACGCCGGCGATCAACCGCTCCGTGTCGCCGTCGTCGTAGATCGTGAAGTTCGACGGGATGCCCAGGTGGTTGTGCTCGCGCCGCAGGATGCGGGCGCACGTGGAGTGGAACGTGAGGATCCACATGCCCCTGGCCACGCGGCCGCCGACCAGTCCCTCAACGCGATCGGCCATCTCGCGCGACGCCTTGTTCGTGAACGTGATCGACAGGATGGCGCCGGGGTTCACGCGGAGCTCACGGATCAGGTACGCGACGCGGTGCGTCAAGGCACGCGTCTTCCCCGAGCCGGCGCCGGCCACGATGAGGACTGGCCCCTCCGTGTGGAGGACGGCCTCGGCCTGGATGTCGTTCAGGCCTTCGAGCAGGGGGGAGCTGACGCTCACGAGCCGATTGTAGGTGCCTGCGGCGACCGCCCTGGTCGGGATGCCCGGCGACTGCCGCGGGCCGGGGTACGCTGGCTGCATCGTGAACGCCGAGGCCACCCTCCCCCGCGCGCAGACCGCGACGCCCCGACCACGCAGGCCGCTCTCCTCGCTGATCCTCAAGTGGTTCGGGATCGCATGCTTGATGGTGGCCGCGGGCCTCGGGGGCTACATCGGCTGGCTGCTCTGGGGCACCGGCCTCACCACCCAGGCCGCGCAGAACGACCTGAAGCAGGACTTCACCCAGGTCATCGACACGAAGGACCCGGCACAGGCTCCCCCTGCGGGAGTGGAGCCGCTCCGCGCGTCGGCCTACGCCGAGCTCCTGAT
>JBAREU010000350.1:0-18259 GCA_049796515.1 Solirubrobacterales bacterium | reverse complement strand
AGCAGCGGCCGACGGCGCCTTCCCCCACGTCGCCGCGGCGGCCGCTGCGGCGGCGGCCCGCCCATCTGATCGCGGCGCGCAGCCTGCGAATCGATCACCACTCGGCGTTTCTTCGTCGACCCAGTCGGTTTTTTCGCCGCGGGGGCCGGGTTCGCCGCGGGTTTGGCGGACTGCGCGGGGACCGCCTCGGCTTTCGGCTCAGCCTTTGGCGCGGCTTTCGGTTTGGCCTTGGTGGCAGTCGCAGAATTACCGTCACCGAGAGCCTTCAGCGCATCGGCCTCCTCCACGCTGGAGGCAGCAGCTTTAGCCTCGATCCCGGCCTTTTTAAGCGCTGCAAGCAGCTCTTTGCTGCTCAACCCTTGAGCTTTCGCGATTTCGTGGACGCGCTTCTTAGCCACTAAGCCTGCTCAGCCTCCTCGGCGACCGGCTCCTGCTCCTGCTGCTCCTCCTCCGCGGGGGGCTCTGGCTCCGGCTCGGGCTCCACGAACTCTGCTTTGGCCTTGGCGACGATCTCGCTCACCTGACCGTCATCTGCGCCAGGATCGGCAAGGATCGCCACCTCGGCTTCCTCGAGCGGCGCCAGCACCACGATCTGGTTGGTGTCGAAGCGCGCCAACGCCTGGTGGGTCGGCAGGCCGCAGTAGGAGGACTCGCCGATCGCCGCGTTGGGGCAGCGGCGGCCGTTTGAGAGCACCGCCATACAGTGGCCATCGGACTGCTCCTCGCCCTCGTACTCAACCTCCTCGTCTTCGGAGGCAAACTCGGTCTCGGACTTGATGTCGACCCGCCAGCCGGTCAGTCGGGCGGCCAGTCGGGCGTTCTGCCCGTCGCGGCCGATCGCCAGCGAGAGCTGGTCGTCGGGGACGATCACCGTCGCCTGGCGCTCAGCATCGTCGACGATCACCTCGCGCACGCGCGCCGGCGAAAGCGCCTTGGCGACGAAGCGAGCGGGCTCGTCGTTGTGGGGGATGATGTCGATCTTCTCGCCCCGCAGCTCGGAGACGACCATGCGCACGCGCGAGCCGCGTGGCCCGACGCAGGCGCCAACGGGATCGACGCCTTCGGTGTGGGACACGACGGCAATCTTCGAGCGGTAGCCGGGCTCACGGGCGACGCCGACGATCTCGACTAGCTTGTCGGCGATCTCCGGCACCTCCATTTCGAACAGCTTCTTGATCAGCTCCGGACTGCGCCGCGAGACGACGATCGCCGGGCCCTTGGTCGAGTCGGAGACGTCGGTGATCACCGCCTTGACCCGCATGCCGTGGTCGTAGCGCTCGTTGTAGACCTGCTCGGACTTGGGCAAGAGCGCCTCGACCCTCTCGCGTAGCTGGACCAGCGTGTAGCGCTTGTCGGACTGCTGGATGATCCCGGTGATCAGCTCGCCGACGCGGTCCTGGTACTCCTCGAACATCATCATCCGTTCGGCCTCGCGGATCCGCTGCAGGATTACCTGCTTGGCGGTCTGCGCGGCAATCCGGCCGAAGTCGTCGGGCGTGACGTCGCGGGTCTCGATCTGGTCCTCGTAGGGGGCGATCATCTCCGGATCGAGCTCGGGCTCCTCGAGCTCTTTCAGCTCGCCCGTTTCGGGATCGATCTCGCGCTCGTCTTCCTCCTGGGCCTCGGCCGCCTCGGCGAGCAGCTTCTCCTCCAGCTCGGCCGGCAGGATCAGCTCGAAGACGCGGAAGTCGCCGGTTTCGTGATCGAGGTCGACGCGGGCGTATTTCGCCGCTCCCGGCGTCTTCTTGTAGGCCGACAGCAGCGCGTCGGCGAGGGCGTCCATCAGCTTGTCGGCGGCGATGCCCTTCTCCTGCTCGAGCGCTTTGATGGCTTCGACGATCTCCTTGCTCACGGCTGCTCCTCTCGGCGGTATTTGGGCCCGGGGGACGAAACCTCGAGCGCGTACTCGGTGCGCAGCTGGTTGAGATGCTTGGTGACGCGTTCGCAGAGGGCCAGGTCGACGCCCGCCGGGTGGTCGATGAAGAGGCGCAGCGTCTCGGTCCCCGGCTGCTCGAGGGCAACCAGGTCGAGCTCGGAGTCGAGCTGCGAGAGCTGCTGCTGAATGCTGTCTTTGAGGTCTGCCATACCCTGGTTCGGGACGAAAAAAAAGTGGGCCAGGCCCACTTCTCGCTACTGCATAGGGACAAAAAGCTTGAGATCAGTATAGCCCGAGGCTTGGGGCGGGCGGAGGGGCGGTCCCCTCTTCCGACTCGCGGCCCTTACGGGCCGCTCTGAGTATCCGTCGGCTGAGGGGACCGCCCCTCCGCCCTCACGGCATTGACGCGATCCAAGATCTGCTCGGCTATTACGTCCTTGGGAGCCTGCGAGAGGTGGGCCTGACCGGTGGAGCTGATCAGGGTTGCGGCGTTTTCTGAGCTCTCGAAGCCGATGCTTGGGTCGGAGACGTCGTTTAGGACAATTAGGTCGGCACCCTTGCGCTGGAGCTTCTCTCTTGCGCGCTCGACATCGTTGCCGTGTTCGGCGGCGAAGCCGACTACGATCTGCTCGGGGGTGCGCTGGGCGGTGAGGTTGGCGAGGATGTCCTCGGTTGGCTCCAGGTGGAGATTGAGGTCGCCTTCGCGCTTGAGCTTGTCCGAGGCCGGAGCGCTTGCTCTGAAGTCGGCCGGCGCTGCGGCCATCAGTAGGACGTGAGCGGCGGGGAACTCGGTGCGGGCGGCTTCGGCAAGCTCAGCCGTGGTCTGCACGTCGATGCGGCGGACGCCGGCTGGCTCGGGCAGGGCCACGTTGGCGGCGATCAGGGTCACGTCTGCCCCGCGCCGGGCAGCGGCGGCGGCCAGGGCGTTGCCCATGCGGCCGCTGGAGCGGTTGCCGAGGAAGCGCACGGGGTCGATCGGCTCTCGAGTGCCTCCCGCGGTGACGAGGACGCGCAGGCCGTCCCAGGGGCGCTCACCTGCCGGGAGGACGGCTTCGATGCGGGCGAGCAACTCTGCTGGGTCGGGCAGGCGGCCCTTGCCGTACTCACCGCGCGAGGCGAGCCGGCCCTCGCCCGGCTCGATCACCTCGACCCCGCGCTCGCGCAGGGTGGCGAGGTTCGCCTGGGTCGCGGCATCGGCATACATGCGGTCGTTCATCGCCGGCGCAAGCAGGCGCGGCGCCGTGCAGGCGAGGAAGGAGGTGGTCAGCATCGAGTCGGCCATCCCGGCGGCGAGCTTGGCGATCGTGTTGGCCGAGGCAGGCGCGACCAGGTAGGCGTCGCAGTTGGCGACGACCTCGAGGTGGCCGATCGGGTCGTGCTCAGGCGGGGGGTCGCCCGGGAAGGCGCCGCGCAGCGGGTCGCGCTCGAACTCCGAGGTCAACACCGGCGCACCGACGATGCCCTCGAAGGAGGCGGCACCGACGAAGCGCCCGGCGGCCTCGGTCATCATGACCCGCACGCCGTGGCCGGCGACGGTCGCGAGGCGGGCCAGCTCCAGCGACTTGTAAGCGGCGATCCCGCCGCTTACGCCGAGCAGGATTCTGGCCATTGCTCCTCCTGGGACTAGGCGCGGTACTCGTACTTGAGCTTGCCCTCGGCAAGCTCCTCCAGCGCCATCGAGAGGTAGTTGCGGTCTCCGCGAGTCTCGACCATCGGTGGCGGGTACTCGCCGAAGCCGCCCTCGCCGAGGTTGTGGAAGTAGCTGTTTATCTGACGCGCTCGCTTCGCCGCGACGACGACTGCGGCGTAATGCGAATCGGCGTGCTCGAGGAGTTTGTCAACGCGTGGCTTGATCATTCGGCCGGGGAGTCTACCTATAGGCCCAACTCGCCGCGCACGATCTCCTCCAGATCAGCCGCGGCGCGGTCGAGATCGGCGTTGACCACGCAGTGGGCGAACTCGCCCTGGGCCGCCAGCTCCTGCTCGGCGACCTCGAGCCTGGCGTCGATCGCCGCGGCCGAGTCCGCCCCCCGCGCCTCCAGCCGCTCGCGCAACACGGCCGGGTCGGGCGGGGCGATGAAGACCTGAACGGACTCGCGCATCGCGGCACGCACCTGACGCGCCCCCTGCACCTCGATCTCGAGCACAACCGAGTGGCCGGCATCGAGCCGCTTGCGCACCTCGGAGCGCAAGGTGCCGTAGCGGTTGCCGCTGTAGGTGGCGAACTCGAGAAAGTCTTCGCGCTCGATCCGCTGGTCGAACTGCGCCGGGGTGAGGAAGTGGTAGTCGCGGCCGTCGATCTCTCCCTCGCGCGGCTCACGCGTCGTCGCCGAGACCGATAGCTCCAGCCCCGGCACGCGCTCCAGCAACTTGGAGATCAGCGTTCCCTTGCCGACCCCCGATGGACCCGTGATCACAAAGACTTTGGCCATGCGGGCCGAGATATTGACCGCGGCAGCGGTCGGCTTCGCTACCTGCGCAATTGAGAGACGAGCTCTGCCCGTTGGCGCTCAGAGAGACCACCGATCGTCTTCGAGGGCGAGATGCGGCACTGGTTGAGGATCCGGTTGGTCTTCACCCGGCCGTACTTGGGAACAGCGAGCAGCATGTCGAAGACCTTCGCGGTCTGCACGTACTCCGGGGGGTCGAGGAGCAGCGCGTGGATGCTGGCCTTGCTCGCCTTGAGGTCCTTCTTCAGCTTGGCACGGGCGGTGCGGATGTCGTTGGCCCGCTTCAGCGCATCCATTCGTTGGTCCAGCGACCTCTCGGGGGCCGCTGCGGAGGTCTTGACCGGGGTGGGCATGTGGGCGGCGAGTATAGCCGCGGCGGGCGGGCGTGCAAGGGCTCCCGACCGGTTTTTTGCGAAATTCACCTAGACCTCCAGTCTAGGTTGAGGCTAGACGGGCAGCGCAGATCGGTCAGCGAGCTCCGCGGCAATGCGCTCTCCCGCTCGCGGGTCCCTAAAGCTCTCCGTTCCCACCGCGACCAGGGCAGCCCCAGCCGCCAACATTTCGCGGGCGTCGTCGCCGCAGGAGATGCCACCCATGCCGACGATTGGTAAGGAGACAGCACTCGCAACGGCCCGCAGCTGAGCGATAGCGATCGGCCGGACGGCCGGCCCGGAGAGGCCGCCATGCCCCGCGGCAATTCCCGGCTCTCCAGTCGCCGGATCGATCGCACTCGCCTTCAGCGTGTTGATCAGCGACACCGCATCCGCTCCACCCTCTTCGGCCCCTACCGCAACCGCCGCCGGATCCGCCACGTTGGGCGTCAGCTTCACGATCAACGGCTTCGCGGTCAGCGGCCGCAGCGCCTCCAACAACGCAACCGTCTCCTCCGGTTGCTCACCGACGATCAAGCCTGAGTGAACATTGGGGCAGGAGACGTTCAGCTCAATCGCAGCGACCTCATCCCTCCCGTCGAGCGCGGAAACCATCCGTCCGAAATCCTCCCGCCCGGTCGCCATCACGGACACGATCAAAGGCACGGGCAGCTCAGCCAACTGGGGCAGATCCCCAGCCAGGAATCCCTCCAACCCCTTGTTGGGCAGCCCGATCGAGTTGATCATCCCGGAAGGCGTCTCCCAAATCCGCTGAGGCTCGTTCCCAATCCGTGGCTCTAGCGTGATCGTCTTCGATACAAACGCAGCGAATGGGAACTCTTCCAGCAGGGCGTTGCCATATACGCGCCTCGCAGCTATGGCATCGAAGGTCCCAGATGCATTAATCACCGGATTCCGCAGCTCCAGCCCGCAAAACTCGACCCGGTTCGAGGAGAGACCCTGAGGTCCCCCCTCCGGAAACCCGCATAGGGGCGGCCTTTCGGGTTCTCGACCGGAAGTGCTCCAAAGTTTCCTGCGGGGGGACCCCAGGGTCTCTCCCCCTGCCTGGACCACTGGGCCGTCGACACAAAGGCGCATGTAGCCCCCGTCGGGCTTGGGAACAGCGCATCCGAAGCAGGCCCCATAGCCACAACCCATAGGGGACTCCATCGCAAGCTCGGACGCCACGCCGCGTGACTTGCAAAGGGCAGCTACGGCGGTGAGCATGGCGGGCGGGCCGCAGGCGTAGACGGCTGCGCTGGCAGCGTCGTCGCCTTCGAGCATCGCGGTGAGCAGGTCGGTGACGTAGCCGTGGTGGCCGACGTGGCCGTCGTCGCTGGCAAGCGCAACCTCGCAACAAGCAAATAGGTCATCCAAGCCGCCTGAGTGCGCTTCATCGCGAAAGCCCAAAAGGACCCGCGTTGGAATGTTCCTGTCGCTGAAGCGGCGACGAAGCAGGGCAAGCGGGGCTATGCCGATGCCGCCGCCGACGAGGATTGCGCCGGCCGCGTCCGGCGACAGCTCTTGCGGAGCGGAGAACGAGTTGCCGAGGGGGCCGTTGACCCAGACGCGCTCACCCACCTCCAGCTCGCAAAGGCGGTCGGTGCCGGGGCCGACGCCCTCGATCAGGAAGTCGAGGCGTGTGCCGTCGTCGGCTGGATCCGCGTCGGCTACGGAGAAGGCACGAGGCAGAAATGGCCGCTGACCTTGTTGCTCCCAATGCCGCTCGGTAGAGAGCATGTAGAACTGGCCTGGTTCGGGCGTCGGCCCATCGGGGTCGAGCAGGGAGAAGATCCGATAGCCACCAGACGGCTGGGTATCGATCACCTCGCAGGCGCGGCGCCCGAAGGGGGCGGTCATCGAGCTTGCTCGGCCCTTGCCGCGATGCCGTGGACTTCCTGCAGGGAGAGAACCTCGGGCTCGCCCTGAAGCTGGGCCGCGATCGCGCGTACGGCCGCCGAGGCGCCGGTCATCGTCGTCACGCAGGGGATGCCGTGACGGACCGCGGCTGTTCGGATCGCCTGGCCGTCGGCGCGGGCACCGGAGCCGGTCGGCGTGTTGATCACGAGGTCGCAGCGACGCTCGCGGATCAGGTCGACGACGTGGGGCGAGCCCTCGCCGAGCTTGTTGATCCGGGTCACCGGCACGCCCATCGATGAGATCGACTGCGCCGTGCCGCCGGTTGCGATCAGCTCGAAACCGAGATCGTGGAAGCGCGCCGCCATCTGCGTCGCCGCCGGCTTATCGGTGTCGGTGACCGTGATGAAGACGGTTCCCTCTGTCGGCAGCAATACCCCCGCCGCCGCCTGCGCCTTGGCGAAGGCGGTGGGGAAGTCGGCGGCGATGCCCATCACCTCGCCGGTGCTCTTCATCTCCGGGCCGAGCACCGAATCCACCCCGGCGAAACGGGCGAAGGGCAGCACCGCCTCCTTGACGCTGACGTGCCCCGCCGGTGCCTCGGGCAGGTCGAGGTCGGCGAGTCGCTCGCCCAGCATCAGCCGCGCCGCGACTTTGGCCAGCGGCGTCCCAGTTGCCTTGGAGATGAAGGGGACGGTGCGCGAGGCACGCGGGTTGGCCTCGATCACGTAAAGCCGTCCACCGGCGATCGCGTACTGGATGTTGATCAGGCCGATCACGCCCAGCTCGAGCGCGATCTGCCGCGTCGTCGCGCGGATCTGGTCGAGCATCTCCTCGCCGATGCTGAGCGGTGGGATCACGCAGGCGGAGTCACCGGAATGCACGCCGGCTTCCTCGACGTGCTGCATGATGCCGGCGACGTGGACGTCGCTGCCGTCGGCAAGGGCGTCGACATCAATCTCGATCGCGTTCTCGAGGAAGCGGTCGAGTAACAGCGGGTGCTCCTGGTCGGCCTTGACGTGGGCCTGCAGGTAGGCGTTCAGGTTCTCGGTCGAGTAGCAGATCTCCATCGCCCGGCCGCCAAGCACGTAGGAAGGCCGGACCAGCAGCGGGAAGCCGACCTCGTCGGCGATCACCGTTGCCTCTTCGGCCGAGAGCGCGGTGCCATAAGGCGGGTGCTCGATGCCGAGCCGGCGCAGCAGGGCGCCAAAGCGGCCGCGGTCCTCGGCCAGGTCGATCGCGTCGACCGGGGTGCCGAGCAGGGGCACACCCGCCTCCTCCAGGGCGCGCGCCAGCTTCAGCGGCGTTTGCCCGCCGAACTGGACGATCACCCCCTCGGGCCTCTCCTGTTCGCAGACCGCGAGCACGTCCTCCGCCGTCAGCGGCTCGAAGTAGAGCCGGTCGGAGGTGTCGTAGTCGGTCGAGACCGTCTCCGGGTTGCAGTTGACCATCACCGCATCGCGGCCCAGCTCGCGCGCGGTCATCGCTGCGTGCACGCAGCAGTAGTCGAACTCGATCCCCTGGCCGATCCGGTTGGGGCCGGCGCCGAGGATGACGACCGAGGCCCGATCGCCGCGCCGCACCTCCGAGGCGGCACCGGGGCGCTCATACGCCGAGTAGTAGTAAGGGGTCGCCGCCTCAAACTCGGCGGCGCAGGTGTCAACCGCCTTGTAGGTGCGGACGAGGCCGTCGGTGCCGTCCCCATCGAGTGCCAGCGCCTGCAACTCGCGCAGGAACCAGCGATCGACCAGAGAGCGCTCGTGCACGGCCTCGACCTCCAGACCACGGCGGAAGGCCTCGAGGATCAGGTCAAAGCGCTCAGCGCAGGGCACCGCGATCGCCTCCAGCAGCTCCTCCTCGCCGGCGGGCGGCTCGGCGGGCGCGTCGAGCTCGCGCGAGCGCATCGCCTTGGCGAAGGACTCGCGGAAGGTGCGACCGATCGCCATCGCCTCACCGACGCTCTGCATGTGGGTCGAGAGCCTGCCTTCGGCGCCGGGGAACTTCTCGAAGGCGAAGCGCGGGATCTTCGTCACCACGTAGTCGATCGTCGGCTCGAAGGAGGCCGGCGTGGCGCGGGTGATGTCGTTGGGAATCTCCTCGAGCGCGTAACCGACCGCCAGCTTCGCCGCCATCTTGGCAATCGGGAAGCCGGTCGCCTTCGAGGCCAGCGCCGAGGAGCGCGAGACCCTGGGGTTCATCTCGATCACGACGATCCGCCCGTTTTCCGGGTCGACCGCGAACTGCACGTTGGAACCGCCGGTCTCGACACCGACCGCACGGATGACCTGAATCGCCTGGTCGCGCAGCTCCTGATAGAGGCGATCGGTGAGCGTCTGCGCCGGCGCCACCGTGACCGAGTCGCCGGTGTGGACCCCCATCGGGTCGACGTTCTCGATCGAGCAGATGATCACCGCGTTGTCGTTGCGGTCGCGCATCACCTCGAGCTCGAACTCGCCCCAGCCGAGCACCGACTCCTCGACCAGAACCTGGTTGATCGGGCTCGCGGCGAGGCCCTCGGAGACGACCTGGCGCAGCTCGGTCTCGGTCTCCCCCACGCCGCCTCCCTGACCGCCCAGGGTGAACGCCGGGCGGACTATCGCCGGCAGGGCGATCCTGCCGTCGGTGAGCGCCGCCTCAACCTCGCTGAGGCTGCCGACCGTCATCGACCAGGGGATGTCCAGGCCCGCCTCGGCCATCGTGCGGCGAAACTCCTCGCGATCCTCGGCGCGGCGGATCGCCGCCTGATCGGCGCCGATCAGCTCGACGCCGAAGCGCTCGAGCGTGCCGTCCTCGTGCAGTGCCATCGCCAGGTTGAGTGCGGTCTGGCCGCCCAGCGTCGGCAGCAGCGCGTCGGGTCGCTCCTTCTCGATGATCTTCGCCACCGGCCCGGGCAGCAGCGGCTCGACGTAGGTCGCGGTTGCGAACTCGGGGTCGGTCATAATCGTCGCCGGATTGGAGTTGACGAGGACGACCTCGTAGCCCTCCTCGAGCAGCACCTTGCAAGCCTGCACGCCGGAGTAGTCGAACTCGGCGGCCTGGCCGATCACGATCGGCCCCGAGCCGATCAGCAGGATCTTCTCGATGTCGGTGCGCTTAGGCATGGGCGAGATCGAGGAAGGAGTCGAAGAGATGGCGGGCATCGTGCGGGCCGGGGCCGGCCTCAGGGTGGTACTGGACGGTGGCCGCCGCGACGTCCTTCAGCACCAGGCCCTCGACCGTGCGGTCGTAGAGGTTGAGGTGGGAGAGCTCGGCAACGCCGAAGTCGGTCTCCCAGCGAACCGGCTCGTCGGCCTCGATCCGCGGCTCCCCGCCCGGACCCTGCACGGCGAAGCCGTGGTTCTGCGAGGTGATCTCGATCCGCCCACTGACCAGCTCCTTGACCGGGTGGTTGGCGCCGCGATGGCCGAAGGGCAGCTTGAAGGTCTCCAGGCCGACCGCGCGGCAGAGCAGCTGGTGGCCGAGGCAGATGCCGAAGAGCGGCTTTTGCCCGACCAGCTCGCGCACGGTGTCAACGACGTAGCCGAGTGCGCCGGGGTCGCCCGGGCCGTTGGCGAGAAAGACGACGTCGGGGTCCTCGGCGAGGACCTGCTCGGCCGAGGAGGTGCAGGGAAGCAGCGTCAGGCGGCAGCCGCGCTGGCGCAGCTCGCGCACGATGTTGAGCTTGACGCCGGTGTCAATCCCGACCACGTGGGGGCCATCGCCCTCGAAGCGGACCGGCTCGGGCGGGGTCACCGTGTGGGCCAGGTCGGCGCCGTTCATGCTGGGCTCGGCGGCGACCCGTTCGCGCGCCTCGGCTTCCAGCGTCGCCGCGGCGAAGATGCCACCGCGCATCGCACCCAGGTCGCGGATATGGCGGACGAGGGCACGCGTGTCGACGCCGCCGATCCCAGGCACGCCGCAATCGCCAAGCCAGTCGAGCCAGCCGCCCTCGGCGGTGGCGGCGTCCTCACTGTTCTTGGGGTCGCGCATGACGACCCCACGGGCGTGGATCCGGTCCGACTCCATCGCCTCGCCGGAGACTCCGTAATTGCCGATCAGCGGGTAGGTGAAGATGATGATCTGGCCCGCGTATGAGGGATCGGTGACCGACTCCTGGTAGCCGGTCATCGCGGTGTTGAAGACGACCTCGCCGGTGACCGCGTCCGGGTGGCCGCAGAGCTCGCCGTCGAAGCGAGTCCCGTCCTCGAGCAGGACGTAGCCGGCGCTCAAGCCGCCACCCCAAGGCTGAAGCTGCGCAATCGGTAGGCGACCTGGCCGCCGGCGATCGTCATCAGCACCCGCCCGGTCAGCTTGCGGCCAGCGCACCAGGAGTTCTCCGAACGGCTCTCGTAGCCCTCCTCGCCGACAGTCCACTCGGCGCCAAGGTCGCAGAGGACGACGTTGGCCTCGCTGCCCGGCGCCAGGCTCGGTCGCTCGACGTCGAATGGCATGGCGCCGCCGGCCATCCGCTCGACCAGCAGGCCGAGCTCGATCGTGCCGGGCAGGACGAGCTCGGTGTGCAGCGCGGCAAAGGCGGTCTCGAGGCCGGTCACCCCCATCGCCGCCTGCTCGAAGGGGACTTCCTTTTCCTCAGCGGCGTGCGGAGCGTGGTCGGTGGCGATGCAATCGATCGTGCCGTCGCGCAGGCCCTCGATCAACGCCTGGCGGTCGGCCTCTGAGCGCAGCGGCGGGTTCATCTTGAATCGGTGTGGATCGAGGCTGCGCAGCTCCTCGTCGGTGAGGCAGAGGTGGTGCGGGCTCGCCTCGCAGCTGATCTGAACGCCGGCCGCCTTGGCATTGCGCACCACCTCCACCGACTCAGCCGCGGAGAGATGCTGGACGTGGATCCTCGCTCCCTCGTAGCCGGCCAGGGCGGCATCGCGGGCGATCATCGTCGACTCAGAGACCGAGGGGATGCCGGCGAGGCCGAGAGCGGCGGAGACCGGGCCCTCGTGCATGACGCCGTCGCCGGAGAGCCCCGGATCCTCCTCGTGGAGGGCGATCGTGCCGCCACAGAGGTGCTGGTACTGGAGGGCGCGGCGTAGGACGCGGGCGCTGCGGATCGGCAGGCCGTCGTCGCTGAAGCCGAGCGCGCCGACCTCGCGGATCGCCCCCATCTCGGTCAGCTCCTCGCCTTCCATGCCGCGGGTGACGGTGGCGAGGAAACCAACCGGCACACAGGCGGCCTCGCGAGCGGCCTCGCGCAGCGCCTCGATGTCGGCGGGGGTGCTGACGGTCGGCTCGGTGTTGGCCATGGCGACGATTCCGCAGTAGCCGCCCGCCGCCGCAGAGCGGCTGCCGGTCTCGATGTCCTCTTTGTGCTCGTGGCCCGGGGTCCGCAGGTGAACGTGGGGATCGAAGAAGGCGGGAAAGGCGTGTAGGCCGTCGGCATCGACCTCCTCCAGGCCGTCGCACTCGGCACCGGGCACCGCCAGCTCGGCGACCCGGCCGGCGCGGATGACGACGTCGTGGACGCCGTCGATCCCGACCGTCGGGTCGAGCACGGTGACGCCGCGCAGGACCACGTCCGCGCCCTCGCCGGAGCGCATGTCGAGCAGCTCGGCGAGGCTCACGCCGGCTGTCCGATCGGAGTGGGGCTCCGCTCCTGGTCACCAGCAGCGGGAGGAGGCGCTGTATCTCCACCGACCGCCAAGAGCTCGTAGAGGATCGCCATCCGCACGACCAGACCAGAGGCGACCTGCTCGGTCATCAGCGATTGCGGCGAGTCGATCACCTCGCCGGAGAGCTCGACGCCGCGGTTGACTGGGCCGGGATGCATCAGTAGTTGACGTGGGCCGAGGCGGCGCGAGTCGATCTGGAAGTGCGCCGCGTACTCGCGGATCGAGGGCACGAAGCTCTCCGCCATCCGCTCTCTCTGCAGGCGCAGGGCGTAGACGACGTCAGCCTCGCCAAGCCGGTCAAGCGAGTGGGACACCTCACAGCCGAGCTGCTCGATCCCGCGCGGGATCAGCGCCGGGGGGCCGCAGACCGTTACCTTAGCCCCCATCGCGCCGAAGGCGATTAGGTTGGAGCGGGCGACGCGGCTGTGGAGGACGTCGCCGACGATCCAGATCCGCACCCCCTCGAGGCTGCCCAGGCGGCGGCGCAGGGTGAAGAGGTCGAGCAGCGCCTGGCTCGGATGCTCGTGCTTGCCGTCGCCGGCGTTGACCACCGCGGCCTCGCTCCAAGCGGCGACGAGCTGCGCGGCGCCGGCGTAGGGGTGGCGGATGACGATCGCTGCCGGGTCGTAGGCGGAGAGGGTCGCGCATGTGTCCTTCAGCGACTCGCCCTTGTCGACCGACGATCCCGCCGCCTTGAGCGAGATCAGATCGGCGGAGAGCCGCTTCGCCGCCAGCTCGAAGGAAGCGCTGGTGCGCGTGCTCGACTCGTAGAAGAGGCTGACCACGGTGCGGCCGCGCAGCGTCGGCACTTTCTTGATGTCGCGGCGGCCGACCTCGGCGAAGCTCTCGGCGCGATCGAGGATCGCCTCGATCTGGGCCCGGTCGAGGTCACCGATCGCGAGCAGGTGCTTCATGCGATCACCTCCGCCGTGCGCGGCTCGGAGATCGTCACCTCGTCGACCTCGTCGGTCTCCTCGAGGCGCACGTTGACCCGCTCGCTGCGCGCGGTCGGCAGGTTCTTGCCGACGTAGTCGGGACGGATCGGCAGCTCGCGGTGGCCGCGGTCGCAGAGCACCGCGAGCTGCACACGCTGCGGCCGGCCGTAGTCGAAGAGGGCATCGATCGCAGCGCGCACGGTGCGACCGGTGAAGAGCACGTCGTCGACCAGGACCACGGTGCGGCCGGTGAGATCGAAGTCGACGTGGGAGGAGTGGACGATGGGCTGCGCGGCTGGCGACTTTGCGCCGACGTCGTCGCGGTAGAAGGAGATGTCGAGGTCGCCGATCGGAGTCTCGGCCTCGGTCAGCTCACCGACCAGAGCGTGCAGGCGGCGGGCGATGATCGCGCCGCGGGTGTGGATGCCGACAACCGCAAGCTGCTCCGCCTCGGGATTAGCCTCGGCGATCTCGTGGGCGATCCGCCGCAGCGTTCGCCTCAGATCGTCGCGTGCAAGCACGACCTTCTCGCTCACTTCTCTGCTCCTTCCTGGCCTCACGGGACCGGGTTAAAGGACGGCGCAAGCGTAGCAGCGCGACACGATGGTCGAGTTTCATGCCATCCTTGCAATAATGCTCAAGTCTTTCCTTGTATTTGTACTAGTGGGAGCGATCTTGGTCCTGTCCTTGCTGACGGTTTCCGGCTGCGGCGGTTCGGGCGATGCGGATGCCCAAAATGGCTCAAGCGCCGCCAATGGCTCAGCCGAAACGGAAAACGAGGCGATCCCCCCCGACAGCGAGGCGATTGCGGGCTACACCGAGCCGACGCAGGCATACACCGAAGTGCTCACCGATCTCAGGGATGCCGTTCTTGCTGGCAAGGGCTACAAGGCAATCCGTCACGCCCGAGGCCTCGGACCGGTCGAGAAGACCACGGTTTACTGGTTCTGCTTTACCGCCTGGCAACTGGACGTGAACGACGAAGAGTGGAGAATCCCCAATCGCGCCCACCTCCTCGACCGGGTCACCGGGCGAGTCGTGCTCGATCTGAACGGCCAACAGTACGCGGAGGTCGACAGGGCGCCATACATGTCACCCGTCGGGATCGCGGTGACCGAGCTCGACGAGATCGTCGACTTCGCCTCGTTTGACGGCGGGCAGACCCGGCTGTACAAGAAAACCTGCTACCCGCCGCCCAAACCCGCGTCGTAAGGCACGAGCACTGCGCGGCGGTGTTTGACGATTCGGCCATGCGGCTCAGTCGCATAGCCAGGGCGCTCCTCCTCGCGGCGGCGGTTACTTCGGTCGCCCTTGCGAGCGGATGCGGCGGCGAGGACCCGACGGCGAGCGCCAAGCCAGCTGCGTGCACGAGCGCGAAGGAAGCGCGCAGCGAGTACCTGACGACGCTGTGCGAATTCAGCGCAGCGGCCGCGGCGGACAAGGTCTACGACGCCTACGGCTTCGCTGAATACTTTCCCAAGCCGCAGCGAGCCGCGATCCACGCGTTCTGCTTCGTCGCCGACCGGATGCTGGAGGACGACGAAGTCGCGCGGCTTGCAGACCGCGTGTATCTCATCGCTCGCGTCACCCGCAAAGCCGAAACGGACCTCAAGTCCGAACTCGACATCGTCGCTCCTCGGCCGACCGGCAAGGCGATCGCCAGGCTGGAGGCGATCCTTGATCTGGATTCGCTCGGTCGGGACCTGGCCGAAGGCTACGTGGGGGCGTGCTACTGACCTTCCTCGCGCGTTCCGTTGGGTGTGAGCAGGGGCTCGCCGCGCTCGGGGAAGGGAATCTCGATCAGGTCGAAGTCGCGGGGGGCCACCACCGGCTCGAAGACCTCTCTTGCCTCATCCAGGACCTTGCCGACGTGGTAGCGGGAAGAGATATGGACGAGGGCCAGCAGCTTGACCTCAGCCTCGCGGGCGACGGCGGCGGCCTGGCCGACCGTCGAGTGGCCGGTGTCGGCGGCTCGCTGGGCCTCCTCCTCAGCGAAGCTGGCGTCATGGACGAGGAGGTCCGCGCCCCTCGCAGCCTCGACGGTGGCGTGACAGGGGGCCGTGTCGCCGGTCAGGACCAGGGTGCGTCCCGGCCGCGACCTTCCCATCACGTCTTCGGGGTTGACGGGCCCGAGCGCGCCCTGCACCGGCTCGCCCCGCTGCAGGGTGGCAAAGTCGGGGCCTTCCTGCACCCCAAGTCGCTTCGCCGTGTCCGGATCGAAGCGGCCGGGACGGTCGGCCTCGCTCAGCGCGTAGCCGAGCGCCAGCACACTGTGCTCGACCGCGAAGGCGCGGACCTCGGCACCGTCGCATGGGATCGCGTCGCCGGCCTCGATTTCGACCAGGTCGAGCTTGTAGCCGACCCGGCCGATGACGCGACCGAGACCCTGGATCAGGTCGCGCAGGCCACGCGGGCCGTAGATCGTCAGCGGCCGCTCGCGCTCGGTCAGGTCGTACGTTTTCAGCAGGCCGGGTAGGCCGAGGAAGTGATCGGCGTGGAAGTGAGTGAAGAAGATCGCGTTGACCTGGACCAGGCCGAGCGAGCGCTGCATCTGCCGCTGCGTCCCCTCCCCACAGTCGAACAGCAGCCGTTCGCCGCCGCGCGAGATGAGCAGGCTTGCGGTATTACGCCGCGCCGATGGCACGGCTCCACCCGTGCCGAGAAATGCGACCGAGAGGTCCATTGGCTCGCGAGCCTACGCGAAGCGTGCGGGCGGTTCGGCGACGGATAAGCTGGTCACCGAGCGCCCGTAGCTCAGCTGGATAGAGCGCCGCCCTCCGGAGGCGGAGGCCACAGGTTCGAATCCTGTCGGGCGCGTCATGGATACGGGCAATGAGAACCGCCCGCCGCGGGGGGCGCTGGCGGTGGTCGCCGTCGGGCTGATCGCCAGCGTGGCTGCCTGGTTGCTTGCGACCGATGAGACCGGCGGCAGCTCGGTCGAGATCGAATGGGTGGTGAGGGCGGCTATTCCGGACTCGCAGCCCGCGGCGATCCCCGGCGGCGGCTCGATGCAGCTCGAGGACGGCGGCCTGCGGGCCACCGAAACCAACATCAACGGCGAACGGGTATATCGCGCCACCTCTGTGCTGCGGATCGCCGCTGGCTCGGCCGTCGGGCAGGCGCGGGTGCGTTGCAGGATGCGTGGCGGCCAGGGCGCCGAACTAGGCCGCACGGTCAACAGCCGCGGTGCCTTTCCCCGCTCCAGCGGCGAATACAACCTGACCAAGCAGGAAGTTCCCGGCAGTGTTGGCGTCAGGCTGCCGATCCAGGGCGCCGAATTCGCCTCGCTGGATATGGAAGACGCCTTCGAGACCTTCACTGACTTACCGGGGGTAGTCGTCAGCTGGTTGCCGTACCGGACCGACTCGCAGGAGTGGCAGTGGGGGCTTCCGGAGGGCCGTCTGCAAGAGCCCCTCGCGCTCGGCTTTGCCAGCTTTTGGCGGACGGCGGGTCCGGTTGCGGTCGAGGTCTCCTGCAGGCTGGAGACCGGCGCCGGCAGGGCCACGGTCCGCACCGCCGGGAATTTCACCCGCTAGGCGCAACAAGCAGCTCGGGGCCCTCGATCCCTTTGCCGACTTTGTTCAGCTTCGGGTTGGCCGGGGCGCCCTCCACGCGCGAGGCGGGCAGAGGCGCGCACATCGCCACCGCGTCCTCAACACTGAGGTCCGGGCGCAACCACGCGGCCTCAGCGTCAGCGCTGGGCAGGATTGCCGGCATCCGGTCGTGGACCGTGGCGACAACCTCGTTCGGCGTCGTGGTGACGATCGTGCAGCTGTAGAGCCAACCGTCCTCGAAACCGCGATCCTCCTCGTCCTCCCACTCCTTGCGCGTGCAGATACCGGCAAAGGCAAAGGGCTCGCCGCCGTCGACCGTGAAGCGCCAGGGCTGACGCGGCTGCTTCGGATCCTCCGCCTTCATCCACTCGTAGAAGCCGTCGGCGACGATCAAACAGCGGTGGCGGAACTTGCCGACCAGCGGCGAGTAGGCGCGGCTTGAGGTGAGGTTCTCTGCTTTGGCGTTGATCATCCGGTAGCCGACCTTGAGGTCCTTGGCCCAACGCGGCACCAGGCCCCAGCGCATCATCCGCGCCTCCCGCTCCCCGGCGGCAGTCTCCTCGGGATCGGGTGAGGAGCGCACGGTCAGCACCTCCTGCGTCGGCGCGACGTTGAAGCGCCCCAACCCCGATTCGGCTTTTTTCACCCGCTCCTTCGCCGCCGGCGGCGCCTCGCCGGCCGAGTTGCGCTCCAGCGAGCGTTCGAGCTCGACCTGGAAGCGGTCGGCGATCGTCTTCGTGTCTTTTGCCGTGACCGTGAAACGCCCGCACATGGCTAGACCGGAACTTTGGCAGGACGGGCCTCGGGGTGGGCACGGTACCACTCGAGCGTGCGGCGCAGGCCGTCCTCGAGTTCGACCTCGGGGCGCCAGCCGGTCAGCTGGCGCAGCTTGGTCGAGTCGACGAACTGGCGGTCGATCTCGCCCTCGGGGTTGCCCTCGCCCTGGAAGTCGGGCTCGATTCCAGCGTCGGCTGCGGTTGCGATCAGCTCGACCACCTCGCGCACAGAGTGCGGTCGCTCCCCGCCAGCGTTGAATGCCTCCCCAGCGGCGCCGTCAGTGAGTGCGCCGGCTATCGCCAGGTAGGCGGAGACGGCGTCGTCGACGTGGAGGAAGTCGCGCTCGGGGCTGCCGTCGGAGCGGATGATCGGTGGGCGGCCGTCGAGCAGCGCCACGACCGTCTCCGGAATCAGCCGCGAGAAGTTGAGGTCGCCGCCGCCATAGATGTTGGCGAAGCGAGTCACCGCCAGCGGCAGGCCGTAGGCGTTGGCGTAGCTGCGCGCGATCGTGTCTGCAGCCGCCTTGCTGGCGTCGTATGGGTAGGTGGCGCGCAGCGGGAAGTCCTCGCGGTAGGGCAGCTCCGGACTCGCGCCGTAGGCCTTGTCGGACGAGGCGAAGACGACCTGTTCGACCCCGTGCGCCCGGCAGGCCTCGAACACGTTCCAGGCCCCCCTCACGTTCACCTCGAAGGTCTCCAGCGGCGATTCCCGGGCGACCCCGACGATCGTCTGCGCGGCGAGGTGGAAGACCGAGTCCGAGCCGGAGACCGCCTCCGCAACACCATCGGGGTCACGCAGGTCGGCCTCGGCCAGCTCGACCTCGCCGCGGATGTCGAGCA
>JBAREU010000349.1:0-7796 GCA_049796515.1 Solirubrobacterales bacterium | reverse complement strand
GCGCTGCCCAGGCCGCCCGCGGGCTGGACGAAGTCCGCTTCGCCGCGCGGCGGGTCGCCGCGCAGGGCGAAGACGTTCTCGATCTCGCTCGCCACGATCCGGTCGAGCGTGGCGGAGAGGCCCTCGGTCGTCTCGCCGACGCAGCTCAGGTGGGCCATCGTCTCCAGGCCGAGGTCGTCCTTCAGCGCCCGCGTGATCTCGACCGTGCCGTCGCGGGTCGACCCGCCGGCCCCGTAGGTGACCGAGACGAAGTCCGGCTCGAGCTCGCGCAGCGAGCGCGCGGTCGCGAACAGCTGCTCCCTCGCCTCCTCGCTCTTCGGCGGGAAGAACTCGACCGAGAAGACGGGCCGCTTGGCGGCGAGGATCTCGTCGATGCGCATTTGCGCAGGGTAGCCCCGATCGAGCAGCCGCATCGCCACCAGGGTTATGCCGACGTTGATCGCCCCGACCCTGACCGCGGCCAGGGTCGCGCCCGAGGAGGAGTCGACGCCGGTGAATTCGACGATCGTCGACGAGCGCCATTTCACGGACTTTGCGGAATCGGTGCCGGAGTGCCCCTAGACGCCGCCGAAGTGCCGAGTTAGGTTGCTCCTGCGACTGGGAAAGACAGGCCCTGCGGAAGCCAGCGGGACACCGTCTTGAAGGTGGCGCAAAGAGCTTCTAGCGCGAAGGCTACGCGCGGGCAGGCTTTGAGCGCGACCCCCGGTCGTTTTTCGTTGTCCGGGGGCGTCTCTAGCGTGGCGGACGGTCATCGAGCGCCTGCCCTCTTTGACCCGCGTTCCGGGGCGCATCTGGGAGTTGGCGTTGCTGGCCAGCCCGCGAGTCGTCAGCAACTAGCCCGCCGCTCCCATACCCTCCGCCGCGATGACGGACGAGCTTCGCTATGAGCGGGTGGGGGCGGCCGCGGTCCTGACCATCGACCGCTCCGAGCGGCGCAACGCGATCGACGCGGCCGCGGCGGAGGCGTTCCGGCAGGGCCTGGTGGACTTCGAGGCCGACGAAGGCGCCCGCGTGCTCGTCCTCACCGGGGCCGGCGGCGAGGCCTTCTGCGCCGGCGCCGACCTGAAGGCGATGAACCTCGACGTCAGCCATCCCGACGGGCCGATGGGGCCGACCCGTCTGACGCCGGCCAAGCCGGCGATCGCGGCGGTCGACGGCTGGTGCCTGGCCGGTGGGGTCGAGCTGGCCCTCTGGTGCGACATGCGAGTCGCCACGCCGCAATCGACCTTCGGTCTCTTCGAGCGCCGTTGGGGGGTGCCGCTGCTCGACGGCGGCACGCAGCGGCTGCCGCGCGTCGTCGGCATGGGCCGGGCCCTGGAGCTGATCCTCACCGGCCGGCCGGTCGAGGCCGAGGAAGCGCACCGCATCGGCCTCGTCAACGAGGTGGTCGAGCCCGGTCGTCACCTCGACCGCGCCTTAGAGCTGGCCGAGAAGATCGCCAGCTTCCCCCAGGAGACCATGCTCGCCGACCGCCGCGGCGCCATAGAAGGCTTCGGCCAGCCCCTGGCCGACGGCCTGGCTCTGGAGGCACAGCTAGGAAACCAAGTCCTCGACGTCGCCGTCCAAGGTGCAGCCCGCTTCGCAGCTGGCGAGGGTAGGCACGGGCAGGGGGTTTAAAGAGGGTCCGGTAGGGGGCGGAACGTCTTGTACTTTTTTCGCGGCGACATTCGGACGGCCGCGGCCTGTCTTCGAAAAAAGTTAAGTGGAGCCCCCTGCCGGACCCTCTCACCCTTCCCGAGTCACCCGCCGCATCTCGTCTTCGGCCGCCTCTGGGCCCAGGTAGGGCATCAGCACGGCGAAGACCAGGTCGGGGAGGATCCGCTTCAGCTCCGGGCCGCGCCCGGCGCGGACCTCGTCGAAGATCATCGAGGTGGCGCCGCCGACGGCAAAACGCGCCGTGTCGGCGGGCAGTTCCTCCCCCTGACCCGAGTAGGTCCGGCCCTTCTCGAGGAAGGGGGTGAAGCGGGTCAGCATCGCCCGGTAGCGCTCGCGTGCGTCATCCCCGGCCGCGGTCACCTCGACCATCGCCATCCGCGCGATGTCGGCCTCCATTGAGAGCAGCTCGACCAGTGCCCGCAGCCCGGCCGCGATCTGCTCCGGCCAGGGCTCGTCCGAGGCCGCCTCGAAGGCCGCCGTGACGTGGGCGACGAGCACATCGAAGACCGCTTCATAGGCCTCGAGGAAGCAGGCCTCCTTGTCGTCGAACATCGCGTCGAAGTCCTCGCGCGCGACACCGGCATACTCGACCACGTCGTCGATCGTTGTCGCCTCGTACCCTTTCGCCGCCGAGACCCGGACCATTGCCTCCAGCAGCCGCTCGCGCTGGGAGCGAATGACGTATGCGCGGGGCAACCCGTGGCGATCGAGCGGTGCTTGTGGATTCGAAGTCGACGGCGAATCCATCGCAACCCAATGTAGGGCAGGACCTGCGGCCTGTCCAACGCCGCGGGTCTAGGCGCGCGCGGCTTGCATCTCGGTGCTCGCCGCCTCGACGCCAAAGTAGGGCAGCACCGCGAAGTACATGAACTCCGGCAGCAGGTCGCGGAAGCCCTCGGTTGCCCCGGTGGAGAGCCGCGAATGGACGATCGCGTGGATGCCGGCGACGATCCCCTCCGGAGCGATCCCCGGCGGCGACTCGGACTCCTCCGTCTCGGCCCGTGCCAGATCGATGAAATCCGCCGCTTTTTTCATCGCTTCGGCACGTCTCGCGAGCGCCTCTGGGCCGGCCGCGTGGACCTCGACGATCACGCCGCGACCGAAATCCGGCTCCGCATCGAGCTCGTCGAGCAGGGCGCCGAGGCCGGCCCGCAGCTTGCCTCGCCAGCTCTCCTCGCTCGCCGCCCCGTTCACCACCACGGCTTCGAGCCGGGCGATCCCGAGCTCGAGCGCCGCCAGGTAGCAGGCGTCCTTGTCGGCGAAGTTGTCGTAGAAGGCCTGCCGATAGAGCCCGGTTCGGTCGAGAACCGTGCGTACAGAGGTCGCGTCGTAGCCTTCGGCCCCGACCGCCTCCAGCATTCCCACAAGAATTTTTTCGCGCTTGGGGGAATTCACCAGCTCGAGCTTGGGGGAGTGGGGGAGTGCTTCCACTTCCCTGGTTCTGCCGGTCCCCTCAGCCCCTGCCTGGACGTTGGTTGCGGCCTGACTCCCCATCGCTAACCCCTCCTTCTCGATCTAGGGAACAGGTTGTCTGGAGTCAGGTACTGTAGCGGTATATCGCCAATCCGTCCAGCTTGAATCTCGGCGACCCGCCAGTAGCCTGGAAAGCGTGGCTGAGCGTGTCACCCAGGCAACCCGAATGCCTCCTGGACGGCACCCGCTCCCACGCGAGTTCATCACCCAGCACCAGCGGGCCCGCATCATCGCCGCGCTCGCCGAGGAGACGGTCGAGAAGGGCTATCGGGCGGTCACCGTGGCCGACATCGTGCGTCGCGCCGGCATCGCCCGCAACACCTTCTACGAGAACTTCTCCTCGAAGGAAGACTGCTTCCTCGCCGCCTCGGAGTTCGCCGTCAAAGAGGCGCTGCGCCGCGTCGTCGACGCCGCCAGCAGGGTCGACAGCTGGCCCGCCCGGGTCAATGCCGGCCTCGGCGCCTTCCTCCATTACGTCGCCAGCGAGCCGGCGCTGGCCCGCACCTGCATCGTCGAGGCCCTCTCCGCCGGCCCGGCGGCGGTCGAGCGCTACGAACGCTCGATCCAGGCCTTCGTGCCGCTCTTCCGCATGGGGCGCAAGGTCGCGCCCGAGGGCGAGAGCCTGCCGGGGACACTCGAGGAGACGATCGTCGGCGGCGTCTTCTGGATCATCTACCAACGCATCGTGATGGGACAGGTGGAGGAGATCGAGCAGCTCCTTCCGGAGCTGGTCGAGTTCTCCCTCACCCCGTACGTCGGCGCCGAGTCCGCGAAGCGCACGGCCGCCGAGCAGCCGCAGCCGAACGCCGACCGATAGCCAGGGCAGGGATCGGGGGTCCCATGCACTAGTGCTCCAGACCGAGACCCGCGATCGGACCGGTAGCTCCGAGCGCGCCCAGATCGTCGAGGCCCTGATCGAGATCGCCGCCGAGCGCGGCTACGGCGAAACGACGATCGAGTCGATCCTCGAGCGGGCCGGCCTCGACCGCCCCGCCTTCGACCGTCACTTTCGCGGCAAGTACGACTGCTTCCTCTCTGCCTGGCAGGAGATGAACGAGGACTGCCTGGCGACGATGGTGAGCGCGTACGAGAGCCGCGAGCACTGGCCGGACCGGCTGCGTGCCGTCGCCTACGGGGTGATCGAGGGACTGCGCAACGATCCCAGCCGTGCCTCCTTCGGGGTCGAGGTGCTCGCCGCCGGCGACGCCGCCCGTGCCCGCCGCGACATGACGATGCGGGTAATCGCCTCGCTGATCGACGCCGGACGCCAGGAGATGCCCGATCCCGAAGCCGTTCCCCATACAACCGCCGAGGCCCTCGCCGGCTCCGCCTACGGCCAGATCTACTCGCGGGTCGTCAGCGGTGCGGTCGACGAACTGCCCGAGCTGGTGCCGCAGCTGATGTCGGCGGCGGTGATGCCGTACCTCGGCCTTGAGGCGGCAATGGATGAGCTCAGTCGGGACTCCGCCGTGCCGGAGGGATATGCTCGCGGTGTGGCACGTAAATCCAGCGGCAAATCGACCCAGCCGCCATCCGACGACGCCGAGGGCTACCCGCCCGAGCTGGCGCGGCTACCACCGGGCAGGCACGGACTACCTCGCGAGTTTGTCACTCATAACCAGCGGGAGCGACTGATCGCCGGGATCGCCGAGGCGATCGCCGAGCACGGCTACTCGGGCACGACGATCGCCCACATCACCCGCGCCGCGGCGGTCTCCCGCCGCACCTTCTACGAGCACTTCTCGAGCAAGGACGAGTGCTTCGTCGCCGCCTACGACACGGTGATGACCGAGCTGCGCGAGCGCGTCACCACGGCCTTTGAGCAGGCCGAGGAGTGGCCGCTGGCGATCAAGGCCGGGATCGACGCGATGCTGCAGTTCCTCGCCGCCGAGCCAAACCTGGCGCGCCTCTGCATGGTCGAGGCACTGGTCGCCGGCCCGGCTGTGGTCGAGCGCTACGACGCGGCGATCCAGAGCTTCGTCCCCTACTTCCAGGAGGGTCGCGAGGGGCGCCCCCCCGAGGTCCTCGCCCGCCTCTCATCGACCACCGAGGAAGCGCTCGTCGGCGGCATGGTCTCGCTGATCTCACGCCGCATCATCGCCGGCAAGACCGAAGAGCTGGAGGACCTGCTCCCCGACCTGGTCGAGTTCACCCTGACGCCCTACCTCGGCAGCGACGAAGCAGCCGAGGTCGCGAAGAGCGACTGAGCGACTACCGGGACGCGGCGCGGATCTCCGCGTCGAGTGCCGCGGCTGCCGTGTGGGCCGCCTCGGCGAAGTCCTCACCCGAGGAGGCGTAGAGGATTGAGCGCGAGGCGGCGATCAGGAAGGCGTCGCTGCCGGCCTCGCGGTTGGCCGTGACGACCGCGGTGACGTCGCCGCCTTGGGCGCCGACGCCCGGGACCAGGAGCGGCATCACGGCGGGGACGTCCGCGCGGATCGCCCGCATCTCCTCCGGGTAGGTGGCGCCGACGACCAGGCCGCAGTTGCCTGCTGCGTTCCAGTCCCTCGCGACAGCGCGGGCGACCTGGCGGTAGAGCGGCACGTCGTCGGCGACGAGGTCCTGGAACTCGCCTGCCCCCGGGTTGGAGGTGCGGGCGAGGACGAAGACGAGCTTCTCGGCGCGCTCCAGGAAAGGGGTGAGTGCCTCGCCGCCGAGGTAGGGATGGACGGTGACCGCGTCGGCACCGAGCTGGTCGAAGACCGCGGCGACGTAGCCGGCGTTGGTCGAGCCGATGTCGGCCCGCTTGGCGTCGAGGATCACGGCTGCGTCCGGCGCGCTACGGCGGATCTCGGCCACCGTCTCGCTCAGCGCCCGGAAGCCATCCGCCCCGAGCGCCTCGTAGAAGGCCGCGTTCGGCTTGTAGGCAGCGGCGACGCCGGCGGTTGCCTCGACGATCTGCCGGTTGAACTCGACCACCCGCTCGACTGCCGCGGCTCTCGGCTCCACCGAATGGGGAAGTCGCTTCGGGTCCGGATCCAGTCCCACCACCAAGTGCTTCCCCGCTGCGAAATGCGCCGCCAGCAGCTCAGCGCACGAGTGGGGCCGATCCATGACCGCAGCGTATATCCCCTGCCGTTTGGTCGCCGACGTTCAAGGTCACCGACGCTCAACGTCGGTGACGTCTACTGTCGGTAAGCTCCTGGCATGTTCGTGAACCGAGTCGAGGAGTTGGACCGGCTGACAGCGTGGTGGGCGCTCCCACGGGCCGCCCTCGGGGTGGTCTGGGGTAGGCGAAGGGTGGGCAAGACGGCGCTCCTGCAGCACTTCGCCGCTGTCCGTCCGACCGTTTTCCACACCAGCGGAGGGCGACCGGCGAGTGCCGAGCTCGCCGCGCTCACCCGCGCCGCCGAGCCGTTCCTGGGCGCGGGCGTCCGCGATCTCTCCTCCCGCCCGTTCGCTGACTGGGAGGATGCCCTCGAGACCCTGGCTCTTGCCGCGACCGATCGCCCGCTCCTCCTCGTCCTCGACGAGTGGCCCGCCTTGGTCGAGACCTCGCCGGAGCTGCCGGGCCTGCTTCGCGCCGTCTGGGACCGCCTCCGCTCCCGGACCAAGCTGAAGCTTCTGCTCTGTGGCTCGGCTGTGCGAACGATGGAGGCGATGCAGGAGGAGCGCGCGCCGCTCTACGGCCGCCTCGATCTGGCGCTGCTTCTCCACCCCTTCCGCCCGCACGAGGCGGCGCAGATGCTCCCCGCGCTGCGCCCGGCGCAGCGGGCGCTGGTCTGGGGCTTGGTAGGCGGCATGCCTCTCTACCTGAGGTGGTGGGATCAGGGTGCGAGCCCTCGGGTCAATCTCGCCCGCCTCGCCTGCACTCCGGGTGGCCAGCTCCTTACCGAGGGGCAGCTCGTGCTCGCCACCGAGGGAGAAGGCGGTGAGCTGGCGCGTCAGGTGCTCTACGCGATCGCGGCGGGTCGCACTCGCTTCAACGAGATCGAGCAGGCGGTTCGCGCCGATCCGGCGCGAACCCTCGACAGGCTCGTCGCCCTGCGCCTGGTCGAGCGCGTCGTGCCGGTCACCGAGGACCCCCGTCGCACCCGGCGCCGCATCTATCGCATCGCCGACAACTTCCTGGCTTTCTGGCTGGGCCTGCTCGACCGCTACCGGCCGGAGATCGAGCGTGGCCTGGGTCAGAGCATCCTGCCGGTCCTGCTCGGGTCGCTCGACGATCACATGGGCGGCCCCTGGGAGGAGGCGTTTCGCGACCATCTGCGCCGCCTCGCCGCCGCAGGTGAGCTCGGCGAGGGCGTCGTCGCCATCGGGTCGTTCTGGACCAGCGCCGACGATCCAGCCGAGATCGATGCGGTCGCGCTCGCCGGCAAGCGTCGTGAGGCGGTCCTCCTCGGCGAGGCGAAGTGGGCGAAACGGGTGAACGCCGCCTCACTGCGCGCCGAGCTCGAGTCGAAGGCCGGCGCGCTGCCGCGGCTGGTCGACGAGCCAAGCTATGCGATCTGCGCGCGGGAGCGAGTCGACCACGCCGATGAGGTCCTAGCGATCACCGCGTCGGACATCTTCTGAGCCGAGCGCATCCCGGTCAGTCTCCTCGCCGAAGAGCTGCAGGAAGGCGAGGCGGGTCAGGTCGGGGAGCAGGCGCTCGACCTCGGCGCCGCGGCCGGCGGCGAGCTCGATGCTGAGCGATTCCTCGATCGCGCCGGCGATGAAGCCGGCGG
>JBAREU010000348.1:0-4658 GCA_049796515.1 Solirubrobacterales bacterium | reverse complement strand
ACTGGGCCTTCCTCGACCGCCGCGGCCAGGCGGGGGACTACGCCTTTCAGCGCGCGACCGATCACGCCGGGGCGATGCTCGAGGCCATAGACTCCAGCGCCAGCTGCGACCCGAGTATGCGCGCCCTAGCCCCGGATCTGAGCCTCGCCCCCCTGCTGGAGCCCTGACCCAGAACCCGATTCCATGCCGACGACGCGTGTCCTAATCCTCTCCTGGGAGTACCCGCCGCTGATCGAGGGCGGCCTGGCGAGGCACGTCCGCAAGCTCTCCGAGGCACTGGTCGAGCGCGACGTCGAGGTCCACGTGCTGACCCGCGGCGGCGAGGAGTCGCCCGCCGAGGAGCGCCGCGCCGGCGTGCAGATCCACCGCATCCGCGAGCCCCAGCGGCCGACAGAGCTGGGCGAGTTCGTCGCTTGGGTCGAACGGATGAACTCCGACATGCTCGCCGCCGGGGTCGAACTGGGCGATCGCTACAGCTTCGACCTCGTGCACGGCCACGACTGGCTCGTCGCCAACGCCTGCGACCACCTGGCGAAGCGCTTCGAGGCGCCGCTGGTGACGACGATCCACGCCACCGAGCACGGCCGCCACCAGGGCTGGGTCGACAAGCACCCGCAGAGCTACATCCACGGGGTCGAGCGCTGGATCGTCAACCGCTCCGAGCGGACGATCGCCTGCTCCCACTACATGCGCGAGCAGATCGCCGACATCTTTGGGGTGGAGGAGGAGCGGATCAACGTGATCCCCAACGGGATCGACCCCGGCGACCTGCCGGTCCAGGATCCGGCCGAGCTGAAGCGGCTGCGCTCCGAGTTCGCGGCGCCGGAGGAGAAGCTGGTGTTGCTGATCGGCCGGCTGGTCTACGAGAAGGGCTTCCAGCTTGCGCTGGAGGCGATGCCGCGGGTGATCGAAGAAGCGCCGGGGACGCGCTTCCTGGTGGCCGGCTCAGGCACCCACGAGGAGGAGCTGCACCGCCAGGCCGAGGAGCTTGGCCTGATGGAGCACGGCACATTCCTTGGCTGGATCGGCGACGACGTGTTGCACTCGCTCTACCGGATCGCCGACCTGACCGTCGTCCCCTCGATCTACGAGCCCTTCGGCCTGGTGGCGCTGGAGGCGATGGCCTCCGAATGCCCCTGCATCGTCGCCGACACCGGCGGCCTGCGCGAGGTCGTCCCGCACGAGGAGGTGGGTCTGCGCTTCCGCTCGCACGACCCCGACGCCCTGGCCGAGGTCGCGATCCGCGTCCTGCGCGACGACGAGCTGGGCCAGAAGCTCGTCGCCGAAGCCTACGACCACCTGAGGCGCTTCGATTGGGGGGACGTAGCGGAGCAGACTGCTGCGGTCTACGCCGAGCTCGCCGGCGACCCCAGCCCCGCCTGACGTCTGTTTAGCCCGGGCCGCGCTCCCAGCGCTAGTTCGCCCGTGGGTCCCCTTTGACCCCGATGCTGAAGGCGCCGCTGGTCGTGTTGCCCGGCGTCCACTCGATCCCTTCGATCAGTTCGCTCGGCGGGATCACCAGGGCGCTGGAGATTTTGATCAGGGTGTCGATGCGCGGCACGCGTGCGCCGCGCTCCAGCAGGCCGATCTCGGTCCGGTGCAGCGACGATCGCATGCCGAGCTCTTCCTGGGAGAGGCCGGCGCGCCTGCGGCAACGGCGCAGGTTCTCGCCGAAGCGTTTGGCGACGTCCATCGTCGGGATTCTCCTGTCTGTCAGGTGAAGGATCTACAGCCTCCAAGCGGGCGAAGTCGAGTCTCTACGATGGAATTCCATTGTCTTGCAGACGATACCGCGCGAACATGATATTATTTTTGCAGACAAGAAGCCACTGGTGTAATCGGCGTACGATTACACCATGGCACTGAACATCAAGGACCAGGAGACCGAGAAATTGGCCGCGGAGGTGGCGGAACTCACCGGCGAGAGCAAGACGGGGGCCGTGCGTAACGCGCTGCGGGAGAAACGTGACCGGCTTGAGCTCGAGAGAAAGAGCGGAAGGCCTCGGCGTCGCGGCGATCTCTTGCGCTTCCTCGAAACTCAGATTTGGCCGCAGATACCAGAGGAGCTTCGACGCAAGCCGATAACGAAGGCCGAACGCGAAGAGATCCTTGGCTATGGACCGGAGGGATATTGATTCTCGATAGCTCCGCAGTGGTGGCGATGCTCGTCGAGGAAGAGGGATATCGCCAGCTTGCCGAAGCCATGGAAGGCGCCGAGGTTGTGGGAATCGGAGCGCCAACCCTCGTGGAGACGGACATGGTGATGACGGGTCGCTTCGACCTGGGTGGCCGCGGTCTCGTCGCCCAGTTCCTCGAGGAGAACCAGGTGATTGTCGTGCCTTTCGACAGCGAGCACCGGAATGTTGCCGTCGAAGCTTTTGTTCGCTACGGCAAGGGCCGCGGCCCCGCCGCACTCAACTACGGCGACTGCATGACCTATGCCACGGCCCGAGTCGCGGACCACCCTCTGCTCTTCACCGGCAAGGACTTCGCCCAGACCGACCTCGTCCCGGCGCTGTCCTAGCCGACGAGGGCTGCATTGACCCCGCTACACGGGGTCAATGCAGCCCTCGTTCCTCAGTCGGGCTGAGGCAGGGTGGTCCAAGCGCTCGGGTCGGGCTCGACCGGGTCGGGCCAGCTGAGCCGCTCCGGAGCGTCGCGCATCCGCACGATCTTGGCCGGGACGCCGGCGACCACGGCGTTGGCCGGCACGTCCTTGGTGACGACGGAGTTGGTGCCGACGATCGCGTTGTCGCCGACGCGGACGCCGCGCAGGATGCAGGCGCCGTAGCCGATCCAGACGTTGGAGCCGACCTCGACCTCGCGCGTGTAGATGCCCTGCTGGCGGATCGGCCGCTCGACCTCGACCACGCCGTGATCGAAGTCGATGAACATCGCCCGGTCGGCGATCACGCACTGCTCGCCGATCCGCACCCGTTTGTACGCCGAGATCGTGCACTCCTGGCCGAGCACGGTCTTGGCGCCGATCTCGACGACCCCCTCGTGGCAGCGGATCTTGGTGCCGTGGCCGAGCCAGACGAAGCGACCGAACTTGACCCGGCCGCTGCGGGAGACCTGAAGTTCGAGCCCGCTGCCGAGGAAGAGCGGGCCGTCGGTGCGCCAGCGCCACCCGGCCCGGGTGAGGAAGCGCCGCCACAGGTAGCGCAGCGCGAGCAGCGCGTATTTGGGTGTCAGCATCCCGTTGCGGGCGCAGAAGCGGAGGAAGCGGATCACGGCGGGCCGCACTTTAGTGCCCTGTCACGCGACGCCCGCCGCAAATGACGGCCCCAGATCGTCGCCATACTGCGTCCTCAGTCGGCCAAATAGCGCTGCTATTCGGCCTCCCTGCGTCCTTGTCTGGCGACGCCTGGATGCACGTCATTTTCAGGCAGCCGTCACGAGACAGGGCACTAGACTGGCGCACCCGTGCCCGATGCCGCCAAATCGACCTCGCTCGCCGAGCGCCTCATCGCCGGCGATAAGCGGGCGTTGGCGCGGGCGATCACGCTGATCGAGTCCGACGACCCCGCCGGGTGGGAGTTGGTCCGCGAGGTCTACCCGCGCACCGGCAGGGCACGGATCGTCGGTTTCACCGGCCCCCCCGGGGTGGGCAAGAGCACCCTGATCGGAGCATTGACCGCCGAGCTGCGCAAGTCCGAGCGTCAGGTGGCGGTGCTTTCGATCGATCCCTCCAGTCCCTTCACCCGCGGTGCCCTACTCGGCGATCGCATCCGCCTCTCCGACCACTTCCTCGACCCCGGCGTCTTCATCCGCTCGATGGCCTCGCGCGGAGCGCTTGGCGGCCTCTCTGAGGCGGCGCTGCAGGTGGCGCTGGCGATGGACGCTGCCGGCAAGGACGACGTCCTGATCGAGACCGTCGGCGTCGGCCAGGCCGAGATCGACATCGTCGACCACGCCGATACGATCGTCCTCGCCCTGATGCCCGGTTCGGGCGACTCGATCCAGGCGCTGAAGGCGGGGGTGATGGAGATCCCCGACGTGATCGTCGTCAACAAGGCCGACCACCCGATGACCGACACGATGGTGCGCGAGGTGCGCAGCGTGCTGGCTCTTTCGCACGAGCCGGGCAAGTGGCAGGTGCCGATCCTGCGCACTGAGGCGGCGCGGGGCGAGGGGGTCGAGGAGCTGGCGGAGAAGATCGACGAGCACCGAGCTCACATCGAGGCCGAGGGGACGCTTGAGCAGCGCCGCGCCCGCAACCTGCGCAACGAGGTGCTTGGGATCGCGACCTCGCGCATGCGCCGGCGGATGGAGTCGACGGCCGCGGCCGACCCGACTACCGCCGAGCTGTTGGAGCGGGTGGTGCGACGCGAACTCGACCCCGCCAGCGCCGCGAGTGAGCTGATGGAGCGGCAGACCGGTGAGTGAGCGACCCGCCGAGGGCCAGACCGCGGAGCTGCCGAGCCTCGACGAGGCGCTTGGTTGGACTGGCTTCGAGCTGGACGACGCCGGGGGCAACGCGGTCGGCCGCGTCACGGGCGTCTATGTGGATGCCGCGGGCGGCGCTCCGGTCTGGCTGGTCGTCACGCTCGGCTCCCGGGGCGCAAGGCGGATCTCGTTCGGGCGGAGGAGCAGCAAAGCGATCGTCGTCCCGCTGCGCGAGTGCGCGGCGATGCCGGGCCGCGTCTGGGCCGCCC
>JBAREU010000347.1:0-2082 GCA_049796515.1 Solirubrobacterales bacterium | reverse complement strand
TCCCGCGCTCCCGTTCGAGGTCCATGGAGTCGAGGATCTGGTCGCGGAAGTCCCGGTCCTCCACCCCTCCGCACCGTTGGATGAGGCGGTCGGCGAGCGTCGACTTGCCGTGGTCGATGTGGGCGATGATGCAGAAGTTGCGGATGTGGTCCATGGTCCCCTACGTCAGGTACGGAGCTTGAGCTTACAGCGAGCCCGGGGCCGCGCGCTCAGCACCCGCATCGCGGCCACCTGGACGAGATCGTCGCTCCGGTCGGCCAGCCAGGCGGGACAGATTCGCCGCACGGCCCGAACGAGCGTGGCGCGGATCGCCGTGACTTCGGCCTCGTCCGCTCCGTCGACCGCGACTGGCCCGGGCGCATCCTGGTGGTCGGCCACGCGAACCCACCTCCTCCCGAATCGGAGAACGATCTGTCGAGGCGCCTTCAACGGGCAAGGGGCCCGCTTCTCCAGCTAGACTAGCGCGTTTACGGCCGACCGCGCCGGATCCACGGAGACCATGGACCACATTCGCAATTTCTGCATCATCGCCCACATCGACCACGGCAAGTCGACGCTGGCCGATCGGCTCATCCAGCGCTGCGGAGCGGTGGAAGACCGGGAGTTCCGCGACCAGATCCTCGATTCCATGGACCTGGAGCGGGAGCGCGGGATCACGATCAAGGCGAACACCGTCACGCTGCCGTACACCGCCAGGGACGGGAAGACGTACGAGCTCAACCTGATCGATACGCCCGGGCACGTGGACTTCTCCCACGAGGTTCGCCGCTCGCTGATGAGCTGCGAGGGAGCTCTCTTGGTGGTGGACGCCTCGCAGGGTGTGGAAGCGCAAACGGTCGCGAACCTGTACCTCGCGACGGAGTTCGGCCTGCAGATCGTGCCGGTGATCAACAAGATCGACCTGCCGTCCGCCGACGTAGACCGGGTGATGGAGGAGATCGACCGCGACCTCGGCCTCGACCCGTTCGCCTCCATCCAGGTCTCCGCCAAGCTCGGGACGGGGATCGACGACCTGCTGGAGGCGATCGTCACGCAGCTTCCTCCGCCCAAGGGCGACCCGCAGGCGCCGCTGCGGGCCCTTCTCTTCGACGCCCAGTACGACGCCTATCGCGGCGCCGTGCTGCTGGTGCGCCTCTTCGACGGCACGTTGAAGGCGGGGACTCGCGTGCGGCTCATGCACTCGGATGCCGAGCACAAGGTGGAGGAGGTCGGCTGCCAGCGGCTCAAACGCGTGCCGGTGCCCGAGCTACAGGCAGGGGAGGTGGGCTACGTGCTCGCGGGCATGAAGAGCCTCGCGGGCCTGGCCATCGGCGACACGCTCACGGAGGCCGAGCGGCCGGCCGCGGAGCCGGTTCCCGGCTATCGCGAGGCGAAGCCCGTCGTGTTCTCGTCGCTCTACCCGATGTCCACCGACGACTACGAGGACCTGACGAAGGCGCTCGAGAAGCTGAAGCTCAACGACGCGTCGCTCATCTACGAGAAGGACAGCTCGGCCGCCCTGGGCTTCGGTTTCCGCTGCGGCTTCCTGGGGCTGCTGCACCTCGACGTGGTGCAGGCCCGGCTCGAGCGCGAGTACGACCTGTCGCTGATCCTGTCCGCGCCCTCGGTGCGTTACCGGATCGTGCTCTACGTCGACTCCGAGGTCTGGATCGACAATCCGACCTTCTATCCCGCCCCGGACTCGGTCAAGGAAGCCTACGAGCCGTACATCAAGGCGTCGATCATGACTCCCGAGCGCTATCTCGGGACCGTGATGGAGCTCTGCCGCGAGCGCCGCGGCGTGGAGACGAGCTACAACTACCTCGCCGCCGGCCGGATGGAGGTCGTGAGCCAGATGCCGCTGGCCGAGGTGCTGTTCGACTTCTACGACCGGTTGAAGTCGATCACGCAGGGCTACGGCTCGTTCGACTACGAGCTGCTGGACTACCGCCTCGGCGACCTGGTGAAGGTCGACATCCTGGTCAACAGCGAGAAGGTCGATGCCCTGTCGCAGCTGGTCCACCGCGAGTTCGCGCGGCCGCGGGCGCTGCGCTACTGCGAGCGGCTGGCCAAGAAGATCCCGCGCCAGCAGTTCAAGATCGC
>JBAREU010000346.1:0-2510 GCA_049796515.1 Solirubrobacterales bacterium | reverse complement strand
GTCGATTCGCACCTCGACCCCGCTGGGGATGCTGCCGGCGACCGTCACCTGATCGTTGCCGCCGTCGACGTCGATCAGGATCGTCTGTACGCCGGCCGGGCAGAGGGCGCCGCCGTTGCTAGGGATGCAACCCTGGAGATTGCCGTCGGGGAAGGGGTTGCCGGTGTTGGTGATGGCGAAGGTCGAGCCCTGGAAGGAGATCGTCACCGAGTCGTCGGCGGAGGAGCCGTGGATGCTGAGCGAGCCGCTGCCGTCGATGCTCTGGACGCCGACGACGGTGGGGCCGGCGGTTGCGGCAACAGCAGCGGGCTCGCAGGCCTCGCTCTGTGCGGCGTTGTCGCAGTCCGCCCCGTCGGGGCCGCCGTAGAGGACGTCCGAGCCGCCTCTCCCATCGAGCTGGTCGTAGCCGGCGCCGCCGTCGAGGCGGTTCGCGTCGCCGTTACCCATCAGCGTGTCGTCGTAGGCGGAGCCGATGACGTCCTCGGTTCCGGCCGCGATCTGATCACGGCCGTCGCCGTAGGCGCCGCCGCCGGCGAGGTCGACGCTGACCGACTCCGACGCGGTCGAGAAGGAGGCGATGTCGCGCGTGCCCCCGCCGCCGTCGAGCTTGTCGAAACCGATGTCGCCGCGGAGGACGTCTTCGTCGCCTTCCCCGCCGGAGATGTCGTCGCGGCCGTGACTACCGTAGAGGCGGTCGGTGCCGCCGTCGCCGGCCAGCGTGTCGTCGCCGAGCCCGCCGTCGACCAGGTCGTCGTCAGCGCCCCCGGTAAGCGGGTCGTTGCCGCGGCCGCCGTAGAGCCGGTCGTCGCCTCCCTCGCCGGCGATCTCGCGGTCGCTTGCCTTGCCGGCATAGAGCGTGTCGCCGCCACCGCCGCCGCGGAGGCTGTCGGGTCCCTTGCCGCCGAGGAGGTCGTCGTCGCCGGAGCCACCGATCTCGCGGTCGGGACCTTTGGCGCCGAACAGCTTGTCGTCGCCGTCGTCGCCGAAGAGCCCGTCTCCGCCGGTGATGCCGAACAGGACGTCGTTGCCCCCGCCGCCGTAGAGGGAGTCGTTGCCGCGCCCGCCATTGATGACGTCGTCGCCCGGCCCGCCGCAGATCCGGTCGTTGCCGTTGGCTCCGCCCGAGATCCGGTCGTCCCCGCCGCCGCCGTAGATCACGTCGCTGGCCTTCTTGCCGACGATGACGTCGTCGCCTGACGTGCCGACGATCGTGGCGTGCTTGCCGGCGCAGCTTGCGGCCGAGGCCTGGCTCCAGGTCGGCACCAGGAGTAGCAGGGTGGCGGCGGTCAGGACGCCGGCGAGCCGGAGGGTGTCGATGCGCGGGGCATGCGTGGGCACCCCCGTGCATCGACAGGAGCCTTGGCACCTGCAGACGTGCAAGACACCCGTCTAATCCGTATTGGGTACGGAGCCGCCGATTGGCTCAGCAGCCGACGGGATCCGGGTCCACGCGGTCCCTGAGCACGTCGTCGTCGCCACCGCCGCCGCAGCTGATCTGCCTGTCCTGCTTGCCGTCGACCGCATCGATGAAGTCGTTGCCGCCCCGGCCGATGAAGGTGTCGGCGCCGAGGTGACCAAGGAAGCTGTTCTCGCCGCCGTCGCCGATCAACACGTCTGGCCCGTCGGATCCCTCGAGGCTCTCGTTGTCGGCGCCGACCCGGTCGGGGCTGCCGCAGCCGCTGGGACCGCCGCTGCCGCCGAGCTGCACCTGCAGAGAAGCGTTGGAGCGGCCGTAGGAGACGGTGTCGTCGCCGGGGCCGCCGTCGTAGGCGTGCCCCTGGCAGACGACCACCGAGGAGACGAGCAGGTCGTTGCCCGGACCACCGGCGAGCTGGTCCGCACCGGGATCGGCGTAAAGCACGTCGCTGCCGGCGTTGCCGCTCAGCGAGTCGTTGCCGTCGTCCGGCCCGTTGTAGTTCTCGCCCGCCTCCAGCACGTCGTCGCCGCTGCCGCCGCTGAGCGCGTCCGAGCCGTCGTTCCCGTTGGCCCGCACCTTCACCCCCGCCGGCACGCTGCCATCGACGTCGATGCTGTCGTCGCCGCCCGCGCCGGTGATCACCAGCAGGCCGGTTGGCGCCCCCGTTGGGCAGGTGGCGGCGGTTGGGCTCGACTGCGAGCAGCCGTCGCCGGCGAAGACCCCGGCGTCGTCGGAGACCGTCCAGCCGCCGTCGAAGCCGACCTGGATGTGGTCCGCGGCATCGTCTCCCTGGACGACGAGGCTGGAGCCGTCGAGGCCCTGATTGAGGATGACGAACGTTCCGTCGCCGGGCGGGTTCTCCTCGGTCCCGCAAGAGTGCTCGACCGAGAAGGCCTCGCAGTTGTCGCTGCCGGCGCCGCCGAAAGCTTCGTCGGCACCGCCGGCACCGCTCAGGTCGTCGTTGCCGACGCCGCCGTCGAGCCGGTTGCCGCCGCCGTCACCGACGAGCTCGTCGCCCTGGGGCGAGCCGACGACGTCCTCGAAGCCCTGCAGCGTGTCGTGGCCGTCGCCTTTGGATTGGCCCGTGCCGAGG
>JBAREU010000345.1:0-3656 GCA_049796515.1 Solirubrobacterales bacterium | reverse complement strand
GAGCAGCACTTCGCGCGCGAACGGCGCCAGGTCTGCGCGAAGCCAGCGGGCGACCGGCAGCTCGAAACCCTGCTTGCGACCGTCGAGGACCTCGTCGGGGAGCCAGCCGCGCAGCGCGCCGCGCAGGGCGATCTTGCGCTGCGCTCCACGCGCCTTGAGGTGTGGTGGGATCGACGCCGCTAGTTCCATCAGCTCGGGGTCGAGCAGCGGCGAGCGAGCCTCGAGCGAGAAGGCCATCGTCGAGATGTCGATCTTCGGCAGCAGATCGCCGGGCAGGTAGACGGTCGCGTCGATCTCGAGCAGCTGGTCGAGCAGGTCGGAACCGCTCGCTTCGCGCCACGGGCCGAGCAGCGCCTCCGCCGCCGTCGCCGGCGCGACCTGCGCGGCGAACTCGGGGGTGTAGAGGGCGTGGCGCCGCGCTGGGTTGAAGACGCTCATCTGGTTCAGGTAGCGCTCCTGCCGGCCACCGGCGAGGCGACCGGTAAAGCGCTGGGCGCGGCTACGTAGAGCGCGCGGGTCCGATGGATTGCCGGCCAGCGAGCCGGCGGCGCCGATCGCCCGCCGCAGCCCAGCCGGGAGACCTTCGAGCCGCGCCGCCAAGAGGTTCGAGGTGTAGCGCTGGTAGCCGGCGAAGCTCTCGTCGCCGCCGTCGCCGTTGAGGGCGACGGTGACGTGCTCGCGGGCCAGCTCGGCGAGGTAGAAGCAGGGCAGGGCGGAGTGGTCGCCGAAGGGCTCGCCGTAGTGGCGGACGAGCTTGGGAAGCATCGCGACCGCGTCGGGCTCGACGACGAGCTCGTGGTGGTCGGTCGAGAAGCGCTCGGCGACAAGTCGCGCCTGGGGCAGCTCGTTCGTCGCCTCGTCGGCGAAGCCGATCGAGAAGGTCTTGACCGGCTCCGGCGACTGCTCGGCCATCGCCGCGACAACGGCGGAGGAGTCGATCCCACCGGAGAGGAAGGCGCCGACCGGGACGTCGGCGGTCAGCCGTCGTCCGACCGCGGTACGCAGCGTGGCGCGGATCTCCTCGTGCAGCTCGCGCTCGTCGTCGATCTGGCGCTTGGCCGAGTAGTCGAGCCGCCAGTAGCGCTCGATCGCGAGCGAGCCCTCCTGGTAGACGAGCCGGTGCGCCGGCGGCAGCTTGGCGACGCCGCGGAAGATGCTCACCGGGGCGGGGACGTAGCCGTAGGCGAGGTAAGCGTCGAGCGCCGCCGGGTCGACTTCGCGCGGGACCTCGGGATCCTGCAGCAGCGCCTGCAGCTCGGAGGCGAAGCTGAGCACGCCGCCACGGAAGCTGTAGAAGAGGGGCTTCTTGCCGACCCGGTCGCGGGCGAGGAAGAGCCGCCGCCGGCGACGGTCCCAGAGGGCGAAGCTGAACATCCCCTGCAGTCGCGAGAGGCAATCGACGCCGTGCTCCTCGTAGAGGTGTGCGATCACCTCGGTGTCGCCCTTGGTGGCGAGGTCGTGGCCCGACAGGTAGAGCTCCCGGCGCAGCTCGGCGTAATTGTAGATCTCGCCGTTGAGCACGACCACGATCGAGCCGTCCTCGTTGGTGACCGGCTGGTCGCCGGTGTCGAGGTCGATGATCCGCAAGCGCTGGATGCCGAGGCCGACGCCCCTCTCCAAGTGCAGGCCGCGCTGGTCGGGCCCGCGGTGCTCCTGGGCGGCGCACATGCGGGCGATCAGGTCCTGCTCGACCGGAGCGCCGCCGGAGCGCACCTGACCCGCGATGCCGCACATCAGCTCGTCGCCATTCGTGAGGCCAGAGGGATCCGCGCCAGGATGCGGCCGCGCAGCTCGCGCCGCACCGCGCGACGGAACTCCTCGTCCTCGACCTTGGGCGTACGGCGCAGCGCCGCGCGGGCGTAGCCGTAGAAGAAGGCGAGGCCGGAGAGGCCCTCCGGCCTGGCCGTCGCCACCTTGAGCGAGCGCATCGCGACCCAGTAGAGGGGGAAGCGGGCGATGTAGGCGGAGGCGCCGTAGCGGGCGCGGCCGCGCAGCGTCCCGTCAGCGCTCGCCCAGGGACGATGGTGGATTGCGACCAGATCCTCGAAGGTGCGGGTGCGGAAGCCATGCATGCGCGCCCTCGTCTCGTCGATGACGTCCCAGGCGAGGCGTTCCTCGATGCCGCCGATCGCCTCGAAGCACTCGCGCGAGTAGCACTTGAGGGCGCCGTTGACGTGGTACTCGGTGGGCACCCGCTCGAGCCGCCACTTGCCCCGCACCAGCTCTCGGCGCAGGCCCCCTGCCATGCCGAGCCGCTCGTCGGCGGCGAACTCGTCGAGGATGCGCTCGAAGTAGTCGGGCGGTAGCTCCATGTCGCCGTCGAGCTTGCTGATGTGAGTGAACTGGCGCCAATCGAGGCTTTCCAGTCCGAAGTTGAAGGTGCGCGGGGCGGCGGCGGAGGCGAGCCGGTCGCGCGGGTCGAGCAGCGGCGGGTGCTCTGGCGCGCGCAGCGGGACGATGAAGGGAAACTCGGCGGCGAGGCGCTCGGCGAGCGCGAAGGTGTCGTCGGTGGAGTGGTCGTCGACGAGCAGCCAGCGCTCAGGCGGGTGGGTCTGGGCAGCGATTGCCCTTGCCACGCGCTCGAGATGATCGGCCTCGTTGCGGACCGGCGAGATGACGAGCAGGCGTCGATCCATCACCCGGTGAACGAGCGTCAGGAAGCCGGACTTGCGCAAAAGCAGGGACGCGCCTGAGTCGTTCACACCATATGAAGGCAGCAGCGCCTGCGATCGAAGCCGCCCCGAGCCAGGGATTCGGCGCCGAGTTTGGCGCGGTGGAGGACCCATTGGTCAAACGGGCCCTGCTTCGGCTGATGCCGGGCGAGCGCCGTCACCGGCTGCTGGGCGCGATCCGCGGCACGCTGTACCAGGGCAACCTGGTCGAGTGCCCTTGCTGCGAGTCGGCCTTCTCGCGCTTCCTGCCGCACCGCGGCCGCGAGCACGCGAAGTGCCCCCGCTGTGGGTCGCTCGAGCGTCACCGCGTCCTCTGGCTCTTCCTCGAGCGCGAAACCGACCTTTTCGAACGCCCCGGCGCGATGCTCCACATCGCTCCCGAGTACGCGCTGTACCGTCGCCTCTCGGTCGTTTCGGGCCTGCACTACGTGACCGGCGACCTCGACTCGGCCCTGGCCCAGCACGAGCTCGACGTGATGGACCTGCCCTTTGCTGACGACAGCTTCGAGTTCCTGCTCTGCAACCACGTGCTCGAGCACGTCGAGGACGACCGCCGGGCGCTGGCCGAGATCCACCGGGTGCTCGCTCCCGGCGGCTGGGCGATCCTCATGTGCCCGGTCGACTATCGCCGCGTCGCGACCCTGGAAGATCCGAGGGTGGTCACCCCGCGGGAGCGCCATCGACTCTTCGGGCAGAGCGACCATGTGCGCCTCTACGGGCGCGACTACGCCGACCGCCTGGCCGAGGCCGGCTTCGCCGTACGCGCCGAGCGCTACGTCGAGGGCTGCGACAGCTCCTCGGCCGCCCGCTTCGGCTTGCGCCGCGAGGACGACGTCTTCGGCGAGGAGGAGATCTTCTTCTGCCTCAAGCCCGAAGTTCCGGACGGCCAGGCCCAGCGCAGCGACTCGCGGCCCCGGCGGCCGGCGAAGAACGTCGCCGCGTAGGCAGCGGTCACCAGCACGCCGCCGCCGAACAGCGTGAGCC
>JBAREU010000344.1:0-4155 GCA_049796515.1 Solirubrobacterales bacterium | reverse complement strand
CGCCGATCCCGAGCACGCCACGCGTCGTGCAGGCAGCGCCGGGGCCGACGCCGACGAGGACACCGACCGCCCCGGTTCGCATCAGGTGCAACCCGGTCGAGTAGGAGGCGCAGCCGCCGACCACGGTCGGCACCGGCACTTCGGCAATGAACTCCTTCAGGTTGAGCGGCTCGACCGTGGTCGAGACGTGTTCGGCCGAGATCACCGTGCCCTGGATGACGAGGATGTCGATCCCGGCCTCGACCGCGATCTCGTAGTGCTCGCGCACCTTCTGCGGAGTCAGCGAGCCGCAGGCGACAGCGCCGCGCTCCTTGATCTCGGCGACCCGCTTGCCGATCAGCTCCGGCTTGACCGGCTCGGCGTAGATCTCCTGCATGATCCGGGTCGCCAGGTGCTTGGGGGCGGCGGCGATCTTCTCCAGATGCTCCTCGGCATTCTCGAAGCGGGTCCAGATTCCCTCCAGGTTGAGCACGCCCAAGCCGCCGAGCTGGTTGATCAGCACGGCGGTGTCGGGACTGACGACCCCATCCATCGCCGAGGCGACGAGCGGCAGCTCGAAGCGGTAGGGGCCGAGGGTCCAGCTGATGTCTATGTCGTCGGGATCGCGGGTACGGCGCGACGGAACGATCGCGATGTCATCGAATCCGTAGGCGCGCCTCCCCTTCTTGCCCCGACCGATATCGATCTCCAAATCGATCCTCCAGGAAGTGGTGGCGTTGAACAGCCAGCCTACACTTCCGCGTGGACCTCCAGGTCGCGCACCTCAACCTCGTCGAGCAGGCGCTCGACCCTGCGGGGGTCGATCGTGCCGGCGCCGAAGTGCTGGGTCGACTCGGCGCCGCAGGCGACGCCGTAGGCCAGGCACTGCTCCGGCTCCTGTCCGTCGTAGAGGGCGGCCGCGTAGCCGGCCAGGAAAGCGTCGCCGGAGCCCACCGTCGAGACCGCCTCGAGCGGCTTGGTGCGGACTTCGAGCACGCGCCGCTCCGCTCCTTCGCCGACCACCGCGATACAGCCGTCGGGTCGCGTGATCGCCGCTTCGCCTGCCCCGAGGCGGACCAGCTCGGAGAGACCCTGGACGAAGTCGTCCCGGTCGGCGAACTCCTGCCCGACCAGCTCCTCGGCCTCGCGCTCGTTGGGGGTGATGACCGAGGCACCGGCCCGCAAGCCCGCCAGCATCGCCTCCCCCTCCGAGTCGAGGATCGTTGTGACGCCACACGCGCGCAGGTCCTCGACCAGGCGGGCGTAGAGCTCCGCCCCGGCGCCGGGTGGCAGCGTCCCGGCCAGCACACAGATCCGCGCACCACCGGCCAGGTAGCGCAACCGCTCGACCAGCCGCTCGACCTCCTCGGCGCTGACCGCGGGGCCGCGCTCGTTGATCTCGGTCTGCTCGCCCGAGGTGGGGTCGACCACCGCCATGTTGATCCGCGTCTCACCTGCGATCCAAGTGAAGTCGGTCAGGATCGCCTCGTTGCGCAGCTGCTCGAGCATCCGGTTGCCGGTCGGCCCACCGGCGAAGCCGGCGGCGATCACCGGACGGCCCAGCAGGCGCAGGGCACGGGCGACGTTGATCCCCTTGCCGCCGGCGACGGTGCGGCTCTCGACCGCGCGGTGACGGTGGCCGAGGCGGAAGTTGGGGACCGCGACCGTGCGGTCGATCGCGGCATTGAGGGTTACGGTGAGGATCATCGGCTGAGACGCCTCCAGAGAGCTGCAGCAGCGATCAGTATCGCGGACAGCCCCAGGACGAGCCAGAGCGCGTTGTCGGAGACGAAGCTGCGCACCCGCTCCAGGGTCGTCGCCTTCGGCACCGCCCGGGGGGCGCGCAGCGCCGCCGAGCCGACCTGTCTGCCGTCGATCATGACGAGCGCCCGACCCAGCCTGGCGCCCCGCCGGATCGGCCCCTCTACCTCCCGCGGCGCCTTTACCCTCAGCGTCAGGCGCTGCCCGCGCCGCAGGCCGATCGAGATCGTGCGCGCCGCGCGCAGCGGCAGCTCGCCGCCCGAGTAGCGGATCGAGGGGCGGGCGAGAACTTGCCCGGCGCGAACCGGAGTCCGCTTGCGGTAGAGGGAGAAGCCGTACTCGAGCAGGCGCTCGCTCTCCAGGTCGCGCGCGCTCTCGGTCCAGGTGCCGAGCACGGCGGAGATCAGCTCGATCCCCTTGCGCTGCCCGGACCCGACCAGGACATAGCCGGCGTCGAAGGTGTGGCCGGTCTTCACCCCGGTGGCCCAGGGCTCGGCGAGGAGGAAGTCGTTGAGCGTCTCGATCCGCCGTGGCGGCTGCAGGCTGCGCAGCTCGGCGCTGCGCGCGGCGGCGATCCTGGCGAAGGCGGGGTCGCGCAACAACCGCCGCGCCAGCGCGGCCAGGTCGAGAGCGGTCGAGTAGTTGCCCGCCTCATCGAGCCCGATCGGGTTCGCGTAATGGGTATCCGAGAGGCCCAGCGCCGCCGCCCGCAAGTTCATTTGACGCACGAAGGCCGGCTGCGAACCCGCCGCCGCGAGAGCGAGGTCGTAGGCGGCGTCGTTGCCGCTGCGCAAGATCAGCCCGTAGAGCAGGTCGCGCACGCTGATCCGCTCACCGGGCTGCAGTTCGAGCAGCGACTCGCCGTAGATCGATTCGTACGGCGCCGCCCTGATGACCCTGTTCAGCGGCAGCTCCCGCATCGCCACGTACGCGGTCATCAACTTCGTCGTGCTGGCGATCGGCATGCGACGGGAACCGGCGTGTGAGGCCAGCACATCTCCAGAGCGGGCATCGATCAGCGCCCAGGCACGTGCGGCGAGCTGCGGCGCCTCACCCGCGGGTGGCGCTGTAGGGGGGACCGCCCCTGAGGAAGCTTTAGCTACCGGAAGGGGCGGTGGGTCCCCTGCAGCGACAGGACCCGCGGCCGAAACGGCCACGATGAGCAGCGCCGCCAGGCGACGCCCGCTCACCGCAGCTTCAGCTTTTCGCCCGAGACCAGGATCTGGGGATCGACGCCGGGGTTGAGCCTCAAGATCTGGGCAACCGAGACGCCGTTCTCACGGGCGATTGAGGTGAGCGTGTCGCCGCTCTGCACCTCGTAGGACTCCGGGGTGCGGATCTTCTCCTGTCCCCCCTGCTGCGCCCGCCCGGCCGGGGTCGAGCCCCCGCCCGAGTCGCCATCGCCGCCGAGCGTCGTCGCGATCAGGGCGATCACGACGACGAAGCCGCAGATTACGGCGGCGGCAGCGAGGACTCTGGCGGGTGCTCTGGAGCTCAGCCCTTGACCTTGGCCTTCAGCGCCGAGCCGGCGGAGAAGCGGGGAACCTTGCCGCCCGGAATCGTGATCCGCTCACCGGTGCGGGGGTTGACGCCCTGGCGCGGGCCGCGCTCGGCCACGTGGAATTTGCCGAAGCCGGTGAAGCTGACCTCACCGCCGCCGCTCAGGGTGTCGGTGATCGTGTCGAGCACCGCATCGACCGCGTCGCTCGCGGCCTTCTTGCTGCCCACACGCTCGTCAGCTGCCAGTTGATCCAGAAACTCAGCCTTGGTCACGTCGATGCCTCCGTCGTCGGTTGAAGTCGGCGGCAATCTAACAGCGGACACGGCGTAATTGCGTGCCTGGTGCTCGGAAAGCCTCAGGAGCCGCTGACCGTCATCTCGCCGATCAGCAGCGGTGGGGTGCTGATCGAACCGCCGAAGGGCACCCAGCGAGGCTCTGACCCAGCAGCCCGCACCGCTCGCAGCATCGAGACAAGGTCGCTGGCGATCGTGAACTCGCGCAACGGCTCTGCCCTCGCGCCACCCCTGATCGCCCACCCGGAGGCACCCACGGAGAAGACGCCGGTGACCGGGTTGACGCCCGAGTGCAGGCCGGCGACGTCGCTGACGTAGACCCCCTCGCCCGCCTCGCGCAGCAACTCGTCGAGGCTTGCCCCACCGGGGGCGACGACCAGGTTCGAAGCCGAGACGCCGGGTGGGGCACGATACCCGGAGCGACCAGCGTTTCCGGTCGAGGCGCCCCCGCCACGACGGGCGGTATAGGAGTCGTGGAGAAAGGTCCGCAGCCGGCCCGCCTCGATCAGCGCGGTGCGCCGGCGCGGCGTCCCCTCGGCGTCGATCGGCGCAGTGGCGAAGCCGGCGGGGTCGAGCCCGTCGTCGTATAGGACGAAGGCCTCGCCCGCCACCTCCTCGCCG
>JBAREU010000343.1:0-1617 GCA_049796515.1 Solirubrobacterales bacterium | reverse complement strand
AGGGATCCGTGGCGTCGCAGCAGGGCAAGCACCTCGTCGCGGGCCGCGACCAACGTCGGCGTATCTTCGGGGAGCTCGGCGACGGCGAAGCGCGGCAGGCCGTGCTGGCGCGTCCCCAGTACCTCGCCCTCGCCGCGCAGCGTCAGGTCTACCTCGGCGAGCTTGAAGCCATCGCGCTCGCGCTCGATCGCCTTGAGGCGACGGCGCGCCATGCCGCCCGCGTCTTCGGGGAAGAGCAGGCAATGCGAGCTGTGCGCTCCCCGGCCGACCCGTCCGCGCAGCTGGTGCAGCTGCGAGACGCCATAGCGCTCGGCTCCCTCGATGATCATCACGGTCGCATTGGGGACGTCGATCCCGACCTCGATCACCGTGGTTGCAACCAACACGTCGGTGGCACCTGAGGAGAACGCCTCCATCGCCTCGGCCTTGCGGGCGGAGGGCATCTGGCCGTGGATCACGCCAACCGAGAATCCCTGCAGCTCCTCCGTCGCGAGCCGCGCGGCCTCGACCTCGGCCGCACGCCCCTGGATTTTCTCCGACTCCTCGACCAGCGGGCAGACGACGTAGGCCTGCCGACCCTCGCGCAGTTGAGCGCGGACAAACTCGTAGGCGGCGGCGCGATCGTCCTCCTCGACCAGCCGCGTCTCGACCGGCTGCCTCCCGGCCGGCAGCTCGTGCAGGGCAGTCGTGTCGAGGTCGCCGTAGGCGGTCAGCGAGAGCGTGCGCGGGATCGGCGTCGCGGTCATGTGGAGGACGTGCGGCACCATCCCCTCCACCCGCTTCGCGTCCAGCGCCTGCCGCTGCTCGACCCCGAAGCGATGCTGCTCGTCGACGACGCAGACCCCAAGCCGGGCAAAGCGAACTTTCGGGTCGATCAGCGCGTGGGTACCGACCACCAGGCCCAGCTCGCCGCTGGCAAGCCGATCGAGCGCCTCCCTGCGCCTCGCCGCCGGAGTGGCACCGGTGAGCAACGCAAACGGCGTCGCCTCTTCGGCCAGCAGCCTCCCCAACGTGATCGCATGCTGCTCGGCCAGCGTCTCGGTGGGCGCCATCAACACAGCTTGAAATCCGGCTTCAAGCGCCCGCAACATCGAGTACAGCGCGACGACCGTCTTCCCCGACCCGACCTCCCCCATCAACAACCGCTGCATCGGCTCACCGGAGTCCAGATCGGCATCGATCTCATCGAACGCCTTCAGCTGATCCTTGGTCGGCTCGAACGGCAACGACTCGATCCAGCGTGCTACCAACTCACCGGGCTTCCCCAGCTTCGGTGCCGGCCGTGCAGTCCGATGCGTCCGCTTCCGCGTAGTCAACAACGCCTGATAGAGGAAAAGCTCTTCGAACGCCAACCTCTCCCGCGCTTCCTCGATGTCCTCCTCCCCCTCGGGGAAGTGGATGGTCTTCACCGCATCGGCTGCACCAGCAAGTCCTCGTCGCAAACGCAGCTCTACCGGCAGTGGCTCAAGCACATTCCCAACCCACCGGATGGCCTGCTCCATCCACTGCCGGATCCGCTGTGCCTTGAGCTGCTCAGTCGCCGGATGAACGGGCATCAACCTGGCCTCTCCCGCGGGTGGCGTGGGGGGAGGGGGGGTTTGGACGGGTGAGTCCACT
>JBAREU010000342.1:0-2956 GCA_049796515.1 Solirubrobacterales bacterium | reverse complement strand
ACCGTCGGGAGTCCCCTCTCAGGCCGCGTTCGCGGGAGTTCCTGCGAGGGGACTCCCGACGGTCGGTCGGGCGCGGGACGGCAAGCTTGCGTTCCTCTTCACCGGCCAGGGGTCGCAGCGGCTCGGGATGGGGAGAGAGCTGTGTGAGTCGGATCCGGTCTTCCGCGAAGCCTTCGAGAGGGTCTGCGAGCAGCTCGACGCCCATCTGGACAAGCCGCTGAAGGACGTCGTCTTCGCCAAGGGCAAGAAGGCGCAGGCGCTGCTTGACGACACGACTTACGCGCAGCCCGCTCTCTTTGCGGTTGAGGTGGCGCTCTTTGAGGCGTTGAGCAAGAGGGGTCTGAAGCCAGATCTGCTTGCCGGGCACTCGATCGGGGAGATTGCTGCTGCTCATGTGGCGGGGGTGCTCGATCTCGCTGACGCCGCCAAGCTTGTCGCCGCCCGGGGGCGGTTGATGGGGGCGCTCCCAGCTGGCGGGGCGATGGCGGCTATTGAGGCGACTGAGGCAGAGGTTGCTGAGTCGATCGAGGGTAGAGAGGGCGAGCTCGCGATCGCTGCGGTCAATGGCCCGGGCTCGATCGTGATCTCGGGAGCTGAGGAGGCCGTCGAGGAGATCAAGGCCAAGTGGGAGGCGCAAGGCAGCAGGACCAAACAGCTCGCCGTCTCCCACGCCTTCCACTCGCCGCTGATGGAGCCGATGCTGGAGGAGTTCGCCGCGGTGGCGGAGAGCCTGGAGTACCGCGAGCCGAAGCTCGCGATCGTCTCCAATCTCAGCGGAGAGGCGCTCACCCCCGAGCAGGCCACCGACCCCGCTTACTGGGTGCGCCACGTGCGCGAGCCGGTGCGCTTTGCCGATGCGGTCGAGTCTCTTGCCAAGCAGGGGGCGAGCACATACCTGGAGCTCGGACCCGATCCGGTGCTCTGCGCGATGGCGGGCGAGTGCCTCGGGGAGGAGCGGGAGAAAGCCGCCTTCGTCCCCACCCTGCGCGAGGGACGTGAGGAGGCCGCCGCGGTCTCGACCGCGATCGCGGTCGCCCACGCTGCCGGCGCCAAGGTCGAGTGGGAGGCCTTCTTCGCGGGCACCGGCGCCAAGCGCGTGCCGCTGCCGACCTATCCCTTCCAGAGAAAGCGCTACTGGATCGCTTCCGCGCTTGGTGGAGCTGCAGATGCGAGCGCGATCGGACAGCGCGATCCCGAGCACCCGCTGCTGGGTGCCGCGATCGAGGATGCCGCCGACGGCGGGACGACTCTCACCGGCCGCCTATCCCTCGCCACCCATCCATGGTTGGCGGACCATGTTGTCGGCGACGCCGTTCTCCTGCCCGGCGCCGCCTTCCTCGAGCTGGCGCTGCGGGCAGCCGAACAGGTCGGGGCGGGGGGCATCGAGGAGCTGACGCTGGAGGCGCCGGCGATTCTCTCCGAGAGTGGCGCGGTGTCGATCCAGGTCGCGGTCTCCGCGGCCGAGGAGAGCGGCAGGCGGGAGCTCACGATCCACTCGCGGCCCGGCGAGGACGAGGGCTGGACTCGGAACGCGAGCGGCGTCCTCTCCAACCGACCGGAGACCACCCCCGAGCCGCTCGAGACCTGGCCCCCCGAGGGCGCCGAGCCGATCGAGGTCGGCTACCTCTATGACCTCCTTGCCGAGCACGGGCTCGAGTACGGGCCCGCCTTCCAGGGGCTGACCGCCGCCTGGAGCGAGGGGGAGCACGTCTACGCCGATGCCTCGCTTCCCGAGGACCAGGCTCAGGAGGCGGCGCGCTTCGGTCTGCACCCGGCTCTGCTCGAGTCGGGTCTGCAGGTGCTGGGGCTCGTCGGCCGGGATGCCGCCGGGATCGAGCTGCCGTTCTTCTGGCGAGACGCCGCCCTACATCGAAGCGGGGCGTCGGCGCTGCGCCTGCGCATCGCGCTCGACGGTGAGACCCCCCTCAGTCTGGTCGCCTTCGACTCAGAGGGCGAGCCGGTTCTAGGCGTAGGTTCGCTCGCCGCCCGCCCGCTCGAGCTGGGCGAGGTCAAGGCCGCCCGCCAACGCCGCTCCCTGCACGAGGTCGAGTGGCGGGTCCTACCGACGCCCCAGGTCAAGGACGCTGAGCCGGAGGGGATCGAGGTCGTCCCCCTGGCGACCCAAGGGGATGGCAGCCCCGCCGAGGTCGCCGAGGCGACAGCCGCCAGCACGCTCGCCCTCCTGCAGGACTGGGTGGAGGAGGAGCGCCCGGCCGACTCGCGCCTCGTGCTCCTGACCAACGGCGCCATCGCCGCCGCCGAGGGCGAGGCACCCGACCTCGCCGCCGCGGCGGTATGGGGACTGGTCCGTTCGGCGATCTCCGAGCACCCCGGCCGCTTCGCCCTGATCGACACCGACGGGAGCAATGCCTCTGAAGAGGCATTGCAAGCAGCGCTTGCACTGGGGGCCGAGGAGTCCCAGATCGCCCTGCGGGAAGGCGAGCTGCTCGTCCCGCGCCTGGCCAGGGTCAAGGCAAAAGAGGATGGGGAGAAGGCCCGCCCGATCGACCCCGAGCGCACCGTGCTCATCACCGGTGGCCTCAGCGGCCTCGGCGCCCTGATCGCAAGGCATCTCGCCGAGCGCCACGGCGCCAGGCATCTTCTTCTGGTCAGCAGGAGGGGCTCAGAGGCCGAGGGAGCGCAAGAGCTGCGGGCCGAGCTCGAAGAGCTGGGAGCCGAAGTGGCGATCGCCGCCTGTGACGTATCGGATCGCACCGCCCTCGAGGAGCTCTTCGCCTCGATCCCAGAGGAGCACCCCCTGGGGGCGATCGTCCACTCCGCCGGCTCGCTCGACGACGGCGTGCTCGAGTCGATGACCCCCGAGCGCCTGGCGCGCACGATGCGCCCCAAGGCGACGGCCGCCTGGCACCTGCACGAGCTGAGCGTGGAGCTCGACCTTTCCCAGTTCGTGATGTTCTCCTCGGCAGCCGGCCTGCTCGGCGGCGCCGCCCAGGCC
>JBAREU010000341.1:0-23104 GCA_049796515.1 Solirubrobacterales bacterium | reverse complement strand
ATCCTCGCCTGCGGCTGCGGCGACAGCGGGCGCGGGGCCGAGACCGATCCGGAAAAGGGATCCGACGCGGAGATCCTCAACGCGGCTCTCGGGCGCGAGCTGACGATGCTCGACGCCTACACCCGCGCCCAGCAGGTCGTGCTGCGAGCCGATCGGCGCGCCGTCTGGCGGCAGCTGCGCGCCCATACGCAGGAGTACGCCAACGCCCTGACCAAGGCGATCAGAGGGTTGGGCGGCGACACCGAAGCCGAGCCGGAAGAGCTCGACCTCACGCGGTTGAAAGATCGGGCGGCCTTCCTCGTGCGCGCCTATGAGCTGGAGAGCGCTGCGCTCGCCGCTTACGTGGAGGCAGCGCCGCGCCTCTATACGTCCGCGCCGCGCACGCTGGCCACCTCGCTCGCCGCCGGCCATGCCCAGCACCTGGTCGTGCTGCGGCAGGATCTGGGCGCGAGCCGCGCAGCCTCGGTGCCCGAGGCCTTCGACGGCGGCGAAGTGCCGCCCCCTGGCGGCGGTCCGGAGGGTGGGGGATGATCTCCCGGTGACCGGCCCCCTTTATGCGATCGGGCGCTTCTGTTCGCGTCATCACTACCCGACGATCGCCGTCTGGCTGGTTGCGGCGGCCGTGCTCGTGATGGTCGGCCAGGCGTCGGGCGACAAGACCAACGACAACCTCACCCTGCCGGGTACCGGCTCGACCGAGGCGACCGAACTGATGGAAGAGAAGCTGCCCGAGCAGGCCTACGGCAGCAACCCGCTCGCCTTCGAATCGAAGCAAGGCCCGTTGACCGAACCGAATTACGCGCAGGCGGTCGAAGAGTCGATCAAGCGCCTGACCGCGCTGCACTTCGTCAACTCGGCGATCAGCCCGTTGGGCAAGGAAGGTGCCGCCAAAGGCCTGCTCAGCAAGGACAAGACGGTCGCCTACACGCCCGTGATCCTGGGCGTCGGCCCGGGCGAGCTGACTGAGGAGCAGGCCGAAGCCGTCCTCGACGCCGCCGAGCCGGCCGAGAGGGCTGGGCTGGAGACCTCCGTCGGCGCGTACGTGGGCCAGCAGCTCTCCAAGCCCGACACGGGAGTCAGCGACGCGATCGGGATCGCCGCTGCGATCGTCATCCTGCTCTTCGCCTTCGGCACGGCGACGGCGATGGTGATGCCGATCGGCTCGGCGATCGCCGGCCTGGCGATCTCGCTCTCGATCATCCGCCTGCTGGAGAACGCAATCGAAGTACCGAGCGTCGCCGCGACCCTGGCGACGATGATCGGCCTCGGGGTGGGGATCGACTACGCGCTGTTCGTCGTCACCCGCCACAAACTGCAGCTCGGCGAAGGTATGGACCTGCGCGAGTCGGTTGCCCGTGCCACCGCGACCGCGGGCGGTGCTGTCGTCTTCGCCGGCTTCACCGTGGTGATCGCGCTCTGCTCGCTCTCCTTTGCCGGCATCCCTCTTGTCAGCACCCTCGGCTTCACCGCGGCGATCGCCGTCGTCGTCGCCGTCTGCGCTGCGTCGACGCTGCTGCCGGCGATGCTCGGTGCGCTGGGCCCGCACATCAACTCGATGCGGGTTCCGGGGACGAGCGCCAAGTCAGACGACCACGAGCCGCACGGCTGGCGGAAATGGGCACGCGGGGTCGCCGCGCGGCCCTGGCGGTCGGCGCTGGCGGCGATCGCTGTCCTGATCGTCCTGGCGCTGCCGATCTTCCAGCTCGAGCTCGGCCAGAACGACCTCAGCGCCCTGCCCAAGTCGACCACCGCCCGCCAGAACTACGACTCGCTGACCAAGGGCTTCGGCCCGGGGGTCAACGGGCCGCTGTTGATCACGTCCCGCTACAAGACCCCGCAGGAAGCGAAACAGGTGCTGCCCGCGCTCGAGAAGGAGGTGAGCACGGCCGGCGACGTCGCCGCCGTCTCCGAACCGACGCTCGACAAGACCGGCACCGTGGCGGTCTTCACCGTGATCTCAAAATCCGCCCCGTGGGCCGACGAGACCGTCGACGTGGTCGAAGGGCTGCGCGAAACGACGATCCCCAGGGCGCTGCACGGGACCGGCGCCGCCGCCTTCGTCGGCGGCCAGACCGCCGGCTACATCGACCTCGCGACCCAGATAGCGGACAAGCTGCCGCTGATGATCGGGATCGTTGTCGCGCTCAGCTTCATCGTCCTCCTGCTCGCCTTCCGCTCTCTCTTGGTGCCGGTCAAGGCCGCGGCGATGAACCTGCTCTCGGTCGCCGCTGCCTACGGCGTGGTGACGGCGGTCTTCCAGCTCGGCTGGGGGGCCTCGCTGATCGGGCTCGACCACTCGATCCCGATCGTCAGCTTTGTGCCGCTGCTGATGTTCGCGATTCTCTTCGGCCTCTCGATGGACTACGAGGTCTTCTTGCTGACCCAGATGCAGGAGCACTACAAGGCAACGGGCGATGCCCGGCGCGCGGTGATCGAGGGGCTGGCCAACACCGGGCGGGTGATCACCTCGGCGGCGGCGATCATGGTTTGCGTCTTTACCAGCTTCGTCCTCAATGGCAACCCGATCGTGAAGGAGTTCGGGGTCGGCCTGGCAGTGGCGATCGCGATCGACTCGACTCTGGTTCGCTGCCTGTTGGTGCCCGCGGTGATGGTGCTGGCGGGGCGCCGCATGTGGTGGCTCCCGGGTTGGCTCGGCCGCATAATCCCCCACGTGAGCGTTGAGGGCGACAAGTACTTCGCCAAGCGCGATGCCGCCCTCGCCGCCGACAAGGCGGACTGATGTTCCCGCTCAACCTCGCCAACACGCTGACGTTGCTTCGCATTCTTGCCGTGCCGGTCGTCGTCGTCGCTCTGCTTGGTGAGACGCCGAACGGCGACGAGCTGGCCGCCGCGGTCTTCGCCCTCGCCGCGCTGACCGACGGCCTCGACGGTTACTTCGCCCGCTCGCGCGACGCTGTCACCACCTTCGGCAAGCTGATGGACCCGCTCGCCGACAAGCTCCTGATCACCGCGGCGCTGGTCTCGCTCGTCTCACTCAATCGCTTGCAAGCCTGGGTGGCGATGGTGATCATCGCCCGCGAGATCGCTGTCACCGGCCTGCGCGCGATCGCTGCCGAGCGCGGGGTCGTGATCGCGGCCAGCTGGATGGGCAAGCTGAAGACGGTCCTTCAGATCGCCGCGGTGATCGCCTTGATCGCGACCAACCCGGCCCCGGCCTGGGTCGACGTCCTCGTCTATCTGGCCGTCGCCGTGACCCTGATCAGCGGTGCCGACTACTTCCTCGGCCTGCGCCGGCGACTGGCCGCGCATGCCGCCGCCGACGGGCCTAAGAGTCGCCACATAGGCGACTTTTAGGCCCGTCGGCAGTTCACGTCGTCGGTGCCTCCAGCCACTCGCGCATGGTCATATGGCGGCGCTGGTGCTCGCCGCTCTCGAGCTCGGCGCGCAGGTCGTCGAGTGTGCCGTAGCGCTCGGCGACGACGTTGTGGCGGTGGATCGTCTCCAGGTTCTCCTGGCGCGCCATCACGAAGGCGTCGCCTGGCAGGTCCGGGTAGTCGGCGACGACCCTGCGCACCATCTCCCGCACACAGTCCTCGACGAAGCGCGGCTGCGCGTGCGCTTTGGCGACGACCGCCAGCTCGTCGGGGCGCTTCATCAGCTCGTAGATCTCCGAGCTCATCGAGTGCTCGACGACGCGCAGCAGCTCCGGCGCGTCGATCCATGCCGGCCCACCCTCGGGGCAGCCGATGTGGAGGGTGCCGATCCCGCGCTGGTTGTGGGTGGCGACGGGAACCGCCTCGATCGCCGCCTCGATCTGGTCGGCGTCGAAGCCGCGCTCGGCGAGGCGTTCGCGGGCCAAGCCGCCGACCATCTCCTGTGCGCAGGGGCAGGCCGTCATTCCCTGGGCTTGGACTCCGGTCAGAGTGCGGGTGCCGCGCAGCGAGTCGACCGCAGTGCCGAAGAGGACGTAGATCTCCTGCGTGCGCTGGCCGCTGGCCGGGGTCGTGACGGTCTCCGGATAGCGCGCCGTCACCGAGACCTCGGCGCGCAGTCCCCCCTGGCGCTCGCGCACTCGCTGGGCGATGTGGGCGGCGAGAACCTCGGCCTTGAACGCCTCGCCGAGCACGACCTCGTCGATCGCTTCGCCGACGATTTCCTCGAAGCGCGACATGTGGACGCCCGCCTGTCGCGGGTTGAGGTCGACGAAGCACTCGAAATCGGCGTGGTAGAGGTTCTCGGTGCCGTCCGCCTTCACCCGGATCACCTTCTCGACCCCGGTCACGCCAACCCGCGAGAGGCTGACCCGAGTGTCTGGGGTCCCGGACTGTACGTCGGGCGTCGTGGGGGAGAGCTGAGTCGTTGAACGAGTTGCCATCGCAGAGGAAGCGTAGGCGATCTCGTCCCTATACTTGCGGAGGCCGGAGCGTTGGGGCCGGCCCCCAGGAGGGGAACAGGGTTGTAGCGGAGGCAGTGAAATCGAGCCGTTGGAGACGGTCCCGCAGGGGCTGAATCAGGATTCGAGCGAGCAGCCGGCGGGGCCACAGGAGCTGCAGGCGCTGGTGGCGCTTGGGCGTGAGCGCGGCTACCTCACTTTCGAGCAGATCGCCGCCACACTCGAGGAGGTGGAGGTGACCAAGGAGCAGGTCGCCGGCCTCCACACCCATCTGGTCGAGCACGGCGTCGAAGTGATCGCCGAGGACGGCGTCAGCGCTTACAAAGAGCAGCGCGCCGGGGCGGCCAGCGGTCAGTCGCGCAAACAGGAGCTCGACCTGACGATCGAACCCAGCCTCGATTCGCTGCGCCTCTACCTGCGCTCGATCGGGCGAGTCGACCTGCTCACCGCGAGCCAGGAGGTCGAATTGGCAAAGCGGATCGAGCGCGGCGACATGGTCGCCAAGCGGCAGATGGTTGAGGCCAACCTGCGGCTCGTCGTCTCGATCGCGAAAGGCTATCTGGGCCGCGGACTCAGCTTCCTCGACCTAATCCAGGAGGGCTCGTTGGGATTGATCCGGGCGGTGGAGAAGTTCGACTACCGGCGGGGCTACAAGTTCTCCACCTACGCGACCTGGTGGATCCGGCAGGCGGTGACCCGGGCGATCGCCGACAAGGCACGGACGATCCGCATCCCCGTGCACATGGTCGAGAAGCTGAACCGTGTCGCCCATGTCGAGCGTCAGCTCGTGCAGAAATTCGGCCGCGAGCCGGAGCCGGCGGAGATCGCCGAGGAGCTGCGCTGGCCACTGGGCGAAGTGCGGGAGATCCTGCGCGTCGCGCAGCTGCCGGTCTCGCTGGAGAAACCGGTGGGCGACGAGGACGACTCCGAGCTCGGCGACTTCGTCGCCGATGACACCGTGGCGGAGCCGTTCGAAGAGGCGAGCGAACACCTGCAGAAAGAGGGTGTGCGCAAGGCGTTGGCAGCACTTCCCGAACGCGAGCGCCAGGTGATCGAGTTGCGCTACGGCCTCACCGGGATGGAGCCGTTGACGCTCGAGGAGGTTGGCAACACCTTCGGCGTCACCCGTGAGCGGATCCGGCAGATCGAGAACAACACGCTGAAGAAACTCCAGCACTTGCCGGAGGCACAAATGCTGCGCGAAGCCTCCTGAAATACTGCTGGGATGCCCTCTGGAGATAAGTTCTATTCGCGCGCCTCGCAGGCGATGGGGGCGACCGGGTTGCGTTGGATCGGCAAATTCAACATCCCGCTCTACCGGCTCAGCGGTGGGCGGATCGGGGGGCGAATCAACAAGGCGCCGGTCCTCTTGTTGACGACGACGGGCCGTAAATCGGGGCAGAAACGCATCGCCCCCGTGGTCTACCTGGCCGACGGCAAGGACCTGGTCGTAATCGGCTCCAACGCCGGCCACAGCCGTACCCCGGCTTGGTCACTCAACCTGAAGGCCAACCCCGACGCGGAAGTCGAGATCGGACGCGAGCGACGGCCGGTCCGGGCACGGGTGGCCGACGGTGACGAGCGGGCCGACCTCTGGCGTAAGCACAATGAGCAGTACTCGGGCTTCGACGAATACGAGGCGCGGACCGACCGCGACATCGCCCTTTTCGTGCTCGAGCCGCGCTGATGGCCGCGCCGCACCCATTCCGGCTCGCTGCCGAGGCGAAGGACCTGGAGGCGATGACCGCGACCCTGCGCGAGGACGTCGTCCTGCACAGCCCGATCCTCTTCCGCGGCTTCGAGGGCCGCGACGTCGTCGCCACGGTGCTCACCCACGTCGCCGCCACGCTCGAGGACTTCCGCTACACCGACGAGTTGGCCGAAGGCAACACGGTCGTGCTGCGCTTCAAAGCCCGGGTCGGCGACCGCGAGCTGGAGGGCATCGACTTCCTCGAGCTGGACGAGGAGGGTCGGGTCGCCGAGCTGACCGTCTTCATGCGCCCAATGTCGGCCCTAACCGCCTTCAACGAGCAGATGGCCGCCCGCCTGGGCGTTGGCACTTCGCCTTAGGCTAAGCCTTAATAGAATTTACCCTAGTACAGCCAGGGGGAGTGCCTGAGCGGTCAAAAGGATGTGACTGTAAATCACACGGCTATGCCTACGCAGGTTCGAATCCTGCCTCCCCCACTAACCAATCCGAATTTGGAAGAGGACTCCCGTCCCTCTTACATGTCGACCTCGAACCTCGCGTATTTCGGACCACCGAGCAGAACGCTCGTTGCGCCATCGACGCTCCCTACAGGGATGAACCTGGATCCGGAGGTATCTGCCGTCCTGCTGGGCGATCAGATCGACATCTGGGCTGTGGCAAAGAGGAACCAATGCTCACTTTCCCAGCTATGGGCACCAGGGTGCGAGAAGATGTGGCGGTGAATGCCGACGCTCTCGACGGTCGCGTGTTTGCCATCGCTGGAATCGGCGGGGGCTTAGGGCCTGTGGTCGCCGAGCGCCTGGCTGCTGCCGGTGCCGCTGTGGCCGGGACCGACCGCGATCAGGCGCGCGTCGACGAGGTCGGGGAGGCGCTTGGGTTGCCGGCCGAGCGCTGGGACGGGCGCGCTGTCGACCTGCTTGACGAGGAGGCGACGCGGGGGTGGTGTGCGGTGCTGCTCGAGCGCTTTGCCCGGGTCGACGGCTTGCTGCATCTGGTTGGTGGCTGGCGCGGCGGCCAACCCTTGCACGAGGCGCCGCTGTCAGATTGGACCCTGCTCCACGACCTCCTGATCCGTACCGTCCAGCACACCACCCGCGCCTTCCACGATGCGCTCCTCTCCGCTGAGCACGGTCGCTTCGTGCTCGTCTCCGCCAAGCAGGCACAGGCGCCGTCGAACTCCAACGCCGCCTACGCGGCCGCCAAGGCGGCGGCCGAGGCATGGACGCTGGCTTTCGCCGACGGCTTCGCCGGCACCGGTGCGACGGCGAACATCGTCGTCGTCGACGCGATCCTCACCGCGCGGATGCGTGAGCAGAACCCGGAGGGGGATTTCTCCTCCTTCACTCCCGCCGAGCACCTCGCCGAGGCGATCGCTTTCCTCTGCTCCGACGCTGCGCAGGAGATGAACGGCCAGCGCCTGCCTCTTACCATGCGCTGAGATGGCCAGCAACGGCTCCAAGGGGGGTTCCAAGCCCGCGGCGGGTGAGATGACGATCCGCCAGCTTGCGGAGCGAACCGGAATGACGGTCCGCAACATCCGTGCCCACCAGACGCGTGGCCTGCTGCCCCCGCCGACGGTACGCGGCCGTACCGGCTACTACGGCGAGGAGCACGTGGCGCGGATCGAGCTCACCCGCGAGATGCAGGCGGACGGGCTCAACCTGGAGGCGATCCGCCGCGTGCTCGACAGCGGCGACGGCTCCGCAGCCGCGATCTTCGATTTCACCCGCGCCCTGCGCACTCCGTTTGAAGACGAGGCGCCGGAGATCGTCGACCGCGAGGAGCTGGCGGGGATCTGGGGCGAGGCAGTCGACGCCAAGCAGAGCCGCCGGGCGGAAAAGCTCGGCATCTTCCGGGCTCTTCCCGATGGACGGATCGAGGTGATCAGCCCGCAGCTATTGCGTGCCGCCGCGGAGCTGGCCAAGCTGGGGGTGAGCGCCGAGGGTGCTCTGGTCGCTGCCGAGAAGCTGCGCCGCCACGCCGACGGAGCGGCACGCGCCTTCGTCGATCTCTTCGTCAAGGAGGTGTGGCAGCCGTTCGATCGCGCCGGCCGGCCAGAGCGCGATTGGCCGGGCATGAGCGAGGCGCTCGAACGGATGCGGCCGCTGGCGGCAGGCGCCCTGCTGGCCACCTTCCAGATCGCGATGGGGGAGGCGGTGGAGAAGGAGAGCGAGCGAATGCTGCGGCTCGCCGCCCGCCCCGGCAAGCGCTCCGGCAAGCGTCGGAGGCCGGCGGGTGGCTAGGCCCGCTCAAGCGAGAGCCGCGTCGTCCAGCTCTTCGCCGGCGACCTCTTGGCCGGCGTAGGCGAGGACGGCGAAATACATCAGCGAGGGGAGGAGGGTGTCGAGGTTCTCGGTCTCGCCTTTCTGCAGCCGCGCATAAATCACCGATTCGATCCCGCCGACGATCCCAGCGGCGGCAATCGCGGAGGGGGTCTCCTCCAGATCCTCCCTGGCCAAGGCGTCGATGCAGCCGGCGTAGCGGTCGAGCAGATCGTCGCGTCGCTGCAATCCCGCGGGGCTGGAGGCACGTGCCTCCACGATCACGACGCGGGCCTCGTCGGGCTCATCGGCGATGAACCTGAGCAGCTCGGCGATGCCGCTGCGCAGCTGATCGCGCCAGCCGGGCCCGGAATCGGCGACGGCCGCCTCGATGCGCTCCCGCATCCGTATCGCCGAGGCATCGAAGGCGGCGAGAAAGCAGTCCTCTTTGTCCTCGAACTGCTCGTAGAAGGTGGGGCGCGAGATTCCCGCCCGGGTGAGGACGTTCTGGACGGTGAGCCTGTTGTAGCCGGTCTCGGTGACCGTCCCGATCATCGCCGCGAGCAACCGCTCTCTCTGCACTGCCTTCACCAGATCCGGTGGAAGGGTTCTAACCCCAGCGGGAAAGCGCCCATCGGCCCTGGTGAGCAGCGCCAATGCCTCGCTGAGTTCCGCGGTCGACCAACGGTCTCCCACCGCGTGGACCAGCTTCTCCCTGCTGAGCATTACCCTCTCCGGCGCCATAAGGAACCTACGCGTTTCTTTTAGAAATTATGCAGGCGCCCGAAGGGTACCAGAAAAGTCGCTAGCGTGCATTGGAATTTTGGCTCGCCCGGGTATCCTTGCTCCATGCCGCCACGGGGCAAAGGGGGAACGCAGGAGAAACAGACGCCCAAACGGGCCGTTGCCTCGGTCCGGCCCGCGCTTCCGCGCGAGTTCATCGCGCTCCACAAGCAACGCCGAATCATGAACGCCCTGGCCGAGCTGACCTCCGAACAGGGCTACGAGGCGACCAAGATCTCCGACATCGTCAAGCGGGCGGGTGTCGCCCGCAAAACCCTGTACGACAACTTCGAGGGCAAGGAGGAGGTCTTCCTCGCGGCTTTCGACGACGCTCGGGACGAGATCCTGCGTCGCGTCGAAGAAGGCAGCGAGGGGCCCGAGGACGACTGGCAGGATCGGATCGAGGGGGGTCTGGCCGCCTTTCTCGGATTCGTCGCCGAACAGCCCGTGCTGGCGCAGATGTGCATGATCGAGGCGCTCTCGGCCACACCGGCGACGACCAAGCGCTACGAGGACGCCCTCGAGGCGGTCGTCCAGCTGACACGGCGGACCCTGCCGCACGACGACCGGCTGCCCGACACGATCGCCGAGACATTAGTCGGCGGCGTCGCCTGGATCGTCTACCAGCAGATTCGGCGCGGGGAGGCGGAAAGGGCCGAGGATCTGCTGCCCGAGCTCACCGAGTTCATGATGGCGCCCTACCTGGGTGCCACCGTGGCCGAGTAGTTTCGCCGGGCCGGCAGACAAGAAGTGCGTAGCGTTGGCAGACTTTAGTACTACATATGAACCCTTTGCCACGCGGCCGCCATGGCCTCTCGCGCGAGTTCATCGCGCAGCACCAGCGCGAGCGCCTGATCGCAGCGATCGCGGTCTCGCTCGACGAACGTGGTTATGACGGCGCGACCGTAGCCGCGATCAGCAGCCAGGCGGGTGTCTCCAAGAGCGACTTCTACGCCCATTTCGGCAACAAGGACGAGTGCTTCTTCGCCGCCTATGACGATGCGGTCGAGCGGTTGCGGGGCGAAGTGCTCACAGCCTGCGCGGGACAGGAGGAATGGGCCGACGGCGTCTGCGCCGGGCTCGCCGCGGCGCTCACTTGTCTCGCCGCTGCGCCGGCGCAGGCGAACCTGCTGCTGGTCGAGGGGTTGCGCGCCGGGCCCGGTATCTATGGCCGCTTCCAATGTGCGGTTGAGAGCTTTGTCCCCTACCTGCGCGACGGCGCGCCGGCCGGTACGAGTGCCGGCCGGCCACCCGAGGCGGCCGACGAGGCAGTGATCGGCGGCATCGCCTCATTGCTCGGGCGCCGCGTCCTGGCCGGGGAAGCGGACAGCCTGGACCGATTCTTCCCGGAACTTGCCGAGTTTGCGCTGACGCCGTACCTCGGCATCGCCGAGGCGAGACGCATAATCTCGGCTGGATGACGAGCGATGCAACTGCAGCGGCCGGGGGGTTGGCAACCGAGGGGCAGGATGGAGCGGCCCCGGGGGTCCTGCCGTCGCAGGCCCTGAGTGAGGCGATCGACGCCGAATGGATTGGCTCCGGCGACTACCGGATCCGACCCGAGGCGATCCAGCCGGCCAGCATCGACCTGCGGCTCGGCGACTGTGCCTGGGCGCTGCGCTGCAGCTTTCTGCCGGACGTCGACTCGACCGTGGAGGAGAAGATCGAGGGGCTCGCCTTCCAGAAGATCGATCTGCGCGACGGCGCGGTGTTGGAGCGCGACCGCCCCTACCTGGTGCCGCTGATCGAGGAGCTGGCACTGCCCGACGACGTGCGCGCCAAGGCCAACCCGAAGAGCTCAACCGGCCGCCTCGACGTCTTCACCCGCGTGCTCACCGACCGCCACCACCGCTTCGACGAGATCCGCCCCGGCTACCGCGGTCGCCTCTACCTGGAGGTCGTGCCGCGCTCCTTCGCGATCCAGGTGCAGAGCGGCCTTTCGCTCAACCAGCTGCGGCTCGCCCGCGGTGACGTGCGTCTCGCCGATACCGAGATCCGCGCCCTGCAGGCAGAGTTCCCCCTGCTCTACCTCGATTCGCATGCCCTGCGCGAGTCTGAGCTGGCGCTGGCCGACGGGCTCTTCCTCAGCGTCGACCTTTCCGGCCCCAGCGACCGCATCGTCGGCTACCGGGCGAAGAAGAACAGCCTGCCAATCGATCTCTCGCGTATCCGTGCCTACCGCTGGACCGACTACTGGGACCCGGTCTATCCCGAGCCAGGCGGGCGGATCGTGCTCGAGCCGGAGATCTTCTACCTGCTGCTCTCGGCCGAGGGCGTCTGCATCCCCCCCCAGATCGCCGCCGAGATGATGGCCTACGACCCGACCGCGGGCGAGCTGCGCACCCACTACGCCGGCTTCTTCGACCCCGGCTTCGGCTACGACCCGGCCGGCGGCCGGCATGGCAGCCGCGCCGCGCTCGAGGTCCGTGCCCGCGACGTCTCCTTCATGGTTGAGCACCGCCAGCCGGTCTGCAAGCTGGCGCTGGAGCGGACCAGCGCTCCGGCCGAGCGCCTATATGGCGAGGAGCTGGGGTCCAACTACCAGGGCCAGGTGACGATGCTGAGCAAGCACTTCGAGGAGCAGTCTGCGGGCGCGGCTCCCGCGCCCGCAGACGATTAGATTCCCGCTGGATGACTGTTAGTCTTTTGTCGGATGGCTGACTGTCACGTCGTTTACGCCGCCCGCGTTGGTTGTGCCTTTGAATTCAATGCCGATGTCGTATTTGCCATCTTTGACCTCTTCGTTACCGCACCCTCCGGCGCCGCTGCTCTTCGTGGCGACGATGTTTTCGATGAATCGTTCGAGTTTGAAGGTGCCGTTTGTCACACCCCCGACGGGTAGGTTTTGCAGCTTGCCTTTTTTGAGGCCTTTCTGTTCTTTGATTGTAAATTTGCAGTATTCGACGTTCTCGGTACCCCCTTCAAATATGCGAATTTCGATGTCTTTGTTCTCAGGGCAGATGATGTTGGTGAGGAAGAAGTAGTTGTCTTTGTAGCCCAGGGTTGTTGTGTTGAGAAGTTCGATCTCATAGCCGCAGCCATTCGTTATGACTGTCGCTTTGCGCGTCCCCTGTACGCAGTTCGCGTTGTTGTACGTCGGCATGATTGTGAACGTTGACGTCGCGGCGGCTATCGTGCCGGTGAAACTGGAATCGGGGCACTCGATTTTCAGGGTGGATAGTGTGAAGGCGTTCGTTTCATTGGCTTTGTCTGTGCCGTCGAGGGTCGCGGGGTACTGTTTCGCGCTGAGTTCCCCGATTGTGTTCCCTTCTTCTGGGTCTTCTTCTCCGGCGAAGGCGCCCGTCGCCGCCAGGGCGCTCACCGTCAGGGCCGCGAGCAGCAGGGTGAGGCTGATGGTTTTCAGACTGCGAGTCATTGCAATTCCTTTCGACTGGGTTGCACCTCCTTTTTTGGAGGTTTGCCATTGATACCGCTCTAGCTCGAAATACTCAAGAATATTTATGCAAACGCTCTGGTTTGTAGTTTTCGAGGTCCGCACGGCCGGTGCAGAGACCGCCCTCTGAATAGGATTTAGTCCATGCCCGATCGAACCTGGAGCGTTTACCTCGCCGGCGAGATCCACTCCGATTGGCGCGAGCGGATCGAAGCTGGGGTGCGCGAGGCGAGTCTGCCGGTCTCCTTCTCGGCACCCGTCACCGACCACGCCGCCTCCGACGATGCCGGCGTGGGCACGCTGACGGACGAGAGCGAGCCGTTCTGGCGCGACCACATGGGTGCCGGCGTCAACGCGATTCGTACCCAGACGCTGATCCGCGCCGCCGATGTGGTCGTCGTCCGCTTCGGCGACAAATACCGCCAGTGGAACGCCGCCTTCGACGCCGGCTACGCCGCTGCCCTAAGCAAGCCCTATCTCACTCTGCACGACGCCGAGCTCGACCACGCGCTGAAGGAGGTCGACCGCGCCGCCCAGGGTACGGCCCGTACTCCTGAGCAGGTAGTCGCCGTGCTGCGCTACGTCATCGAGGGTAGGTTGACCTGATGGGAGACGCGAACCGGGAGACCATCGAGCGCTTCTACGAGGCGTTCGGCCAGTGCAACGGCGCCGCGATGACCGCCTGTTACGCGCCCGAAGCCCACTTCCGCGATCCGGCGTTCGGCGATCTCCACGGCGCCGATATCGGCGCGATGTGGCGGATGCTGACCAGCCGCGCCACCGACCTGAAGATCGAGCTGCACGAGCACGACGCCGATCAGACGTCGGGCTCGGCCCACTGGATCGCCCGCTACAGCTTCGGCGCGACGGGGCGCCACGTGGTCAACGACATCCAGGCGAGGTTCCGCTTTGCCGACGGGCTGATCGTCGATCACGTCGACGACTTCGACTTCCGCCGCTGGGCCAAGCAGGCGCTCGGCCCGAGTGGCCACCTGGTGGCCTTGCTGCCGCCGCTACGCGCCAAGGCGCGTGGCAAAGCCCTCGACCAGCTCGAGGCCTTCAAGCGCGACGAGACCGGCTCCAGCATCTAGCCGACGGGGTCGTCGAGGGCAGGCTGCCGTGATCGGTTGCTGCCTATAAGTCACTGATAACTATCTGGTGGACGCGGGCCTGGGACAGGCCCGCCGCCTTGGCGATCTGCTGCTGTGTGTGCCCCTGCTCGACCGCTTCGCGGATCAGCCGGTTTCGCCGGGGGTGCAGCTTTTCTATGCGGCGGATTTCGTCCCTTATCTGGCGAAGCTGGGGTAGCGGGTTTTCGCCTGCCACTCCATCTCCTTGAAGCTACGCGCCCTCCTCGTTGCCATTGCCCCTCTGTTGGTAGCACAGTGGCTTCGCTCTACGAGTCTGGATTGCCGGATCGGATAGACATTTCCCGGGAAACCGGACGATCAGGCAAGGATTTTCTACTGCCCGGGCCGCTTTGGGTCGCCTCGTCCGGCCGGCCTGCGAACATATGTTCGTATGCGATGGGACGAGCAGCGAGTTGAGAACGACATGCGATTGCCGGGGGTCGGCGACGGCACGGTGGTGCGCACCTTCGACTCCCCGGAGGCGATGGGAATCAACTTCCACGAGGTGCGAGCGCGCTCGGCGCTGAACCATGTGCCGGGTGGGCGCTACGGATTCAGCTACACGGTCAACCCCTTCAGGGGATGCACGCATGCCTGCGCCTACTGCCTACAGGGGGATACGCCGATCCTGATGGCCAATGGACGCACGAAGCCTCTCGCGCAGGTTCGAGTGGGGGATGTCGTCTACGGCACGGTCCGCCAGGGCTCCTACCGCCGCTATCGGATCACTCCTGTTCTGGCGCATTGGATGACCCGCAAACCCGGCTATCGGATCACGCTCGAAGATGGCACTGAGTTGATCGCGAGTGGCGACCATCGCTTTTTGACTGCGCAGCGAGGTTGGAAGCACGTCACCGGAGCCGAACAAGGTCGCGCACGTCGGCCTCACTTGACGCTGAACAACAAACTGATGGGATTCGGCGCTCTTGGGCCTCCGAATGACGAGTCTGCCGAATACCGACGCGGGTATCTCTGTGGGCTGATACGGGGAGACGGCCATATCGGCTCCTACGCCTACGACCGCCCCGGACGCACGAACTACGAAGTCCACCGCTTCCGACTCGCGCTGACGGACGGCGAGGCGCTTGCGCGCGCAAGTGGCTACCTCGCAGATGTCGGCGTTCGAACCGATGAATTCCAGTTCCTCGAGGGGGATGAGCGACATCGCCCGATGAAGGCGATTCGAACTTCGGCGAAGGACAGCGTAGATCGCATTCGTGACTTGATCCGCTGGCCAGATTCATCGAGCGATGATTGGACGCGGGGCTTCCTGGCCGGAATCTTCGATGCCGAGGGATGTCGCAACGAGGCATTGCGGATTAGCAACAAGGATCATCAGATAATCGAGCGCACCGCGGGTGGCTTGACCCGGCTTGGTTTCTCTCACACGATCGAGCGTCCCAATCGGGTTGGCGCGCGCAACGTCCGCCTTCTGGGTGGTCTGCGAGAGCAGCTCCGCCTGTTCCAGCGCATCGATCCGGCGATCAGCCGCAAGCGCTCCATCCACGGCATCGCGCTCAAGTCTCAGGCGAAGCTTGGCATCGTCTCGATCGAGCCACTTGGGCGCCGGATCCGCATGTTCGACATCACCACCGGGACCGGGGACTTCATCGCAGACGGCGTGGTCAGCCACAATTGCTTCGCCAGGCGGACCCATACCTACCTCGACATGGACGCCGGGCGGGACTTCGAGCGGGAGATCGTGGTCAAGGTCAACCTGCCGGAGCTGCTGCGGGCGGAGTTGGCGCGGCCGAGCTGGAAGCGCGATTTGGTCGCCCTGGGGACGAACACCGATCCCTACCAGTGGGTCGAGAGCCGCTACCGCTTCATGCCGGCGATTCTGGCGGCGCTGGAGGAGACTGACACCCCTGTCTCCGTCCTGACCAAGTCGCCACTGGCGCTGCGCGACATCGACCTCTATGAGCGGATGGCGAGGAAGCTGCCGGTCTCGGTCAACCTCTCCGTCCCAACCCTCGACGAGGAGGCCTGGCGCGCAACCGAGCCCCACACGCCCAGTCCAGCTGCCCGTCTTGACGCCGTCGAAGAGCTGCGTAGCCGCGGCATCGACTCCGGAGTCCTGATCGCCCCCCTCATGCCGGGCATAAACGACGACCCCGAGCAAGTCCAGCCAATAATCGACCGCGCCAAGGAGGCAGGCGCCACCTTCTTAGGTGGAGTCGCTCTCCACCTACGCGACGAGGTCCGCGACGTCTTCTTCGCCTGGCTGGAGACCAAACGCCCGGACCTGCTGCCGAAATACGAACAGCTCTACTCCAACGACCGCGCCTACATGCGCCCGGAGCAACGCAAACGTGCGACCCGTGCCGTGCGGGGTTGGGGGAGAAACCGTCCTGCGAGGGGGAGACGGCAGTCCCCTGAACGGGCGGATACTCAGAGCGGGCCGAAGGCCCGCGAGTCCGGGCAGGGGACTGCCGTCTCCCCCCAACGCTCGCTCTTCTGAGTCACCCTTCATCCAAAAGATCGAAGGTGCACTCCTTGGGGTCCTTGTCATCCCGAAAGCGCCGGAAGCGGGCGCCATGGCGGATTCTGCCGGCTGCCGCGTGGTCGTAACCCACTTCGATCACAAGCTGTGGCCGTAGGGCGACCCACTCTAGGTCACGCCCTCCCGTCCAACGACTCGGCTCCGCGGTGCCGTGGTCTCCGGTCTCCAGCGGCGCCAGCAGCTTGCGCAGCTCACGTTTCATCGTTGCGCTGAAGCCGGAGATGTGGCCGACCGAGCGGAGGTGGTCGCCGTCGTAGAGGCCGAGGATCAGGGAGCCGACGGTGCCCTCCTCTTTGCCCGGTCGCCAGCCCATGACGACGCAGTCGATCTCGCGCTCGCGCTTTACCTTGGCCATGCCTTTGCGTTTGCCGGGGATGTAGAGCGCGGTCAGCTGCTTTGCCATCGTCCCCTCGGTGCGGCGCAGCCACTCCTCGGCCTGCTCGGGATCGGGACTCAGATTGCTCAGCTCGGCTCCGGTCCGCTCGGCAAGTGCCTCCAACCGCGCACGACGCTCGCCGAACGGCGTCTCCAGCAGCGCCTCGTCCTCCTCGGCGAGCAGGTCGAAGGCGATGTAGTCGGCGGGGATCTCCTTCGAGAGCAGCGTGATTCGCGACTCGGCGGGGTGGATGCGTTCCTGCAGCGCGTCGAATTCGAGCTGGCCGGCGGCGTCGCGGATGACCAGCTCCCCATCGAGCACGTAACGACCGGGGGCGAAGCTCAGCTCGGGGAAGTAGCGGGTCAGGTCCTTGCCGCCGCGTGACTGGATGTAGGCGCCGTCCCCGTCGACGAAGACGATCGCGCGGAAGCCGTCGAGCTTCTGCTCGTAGGCCCACTCCTCGCCGCGCGGCAGCTCTTTGCGGGTCAGCGCAAGCTGTGGCTTGATCGGCGGGCGAAGGGGAAGGGTCACGGTGCAGATGATCCCCGACGGGCGCGGCTCTCGCGCGGATCGGGGATCGGCACCGAGGCGAGCAGCGTCTTCGTATACGGGTCGGACGGCCGCTCGCAGACCTGGTCGGCGGGTCCCTGCTCGACGATCCTGCCTTCGTGCATGACGGCGATCCGGTCGGAGATGTGGCGGACGACGCCGATGTCGTGAGCGACGAAGACATAGGCGAGGCCGAGCTCCTCCTGCAAGTCCTCCAGCAGGTCGATGATCTGGGCACGGATCGAGACGTCGAGGGCGGAGACGGGCTCGTCGGCGATGACCAGCTTCGGTTTCAGCGCCAGGGCGCGGGCGATCCCGATCCGCTGTCGCTGTCCGCCCGAGAACTCGTGCGGGAAGCGGTTGTAGTGGTCGGGGGAGAGCCCGACCCGCTCAAGCAGCCCGCCTACCTGGCTGCGCAGCTCCGCTCCCGAGGCGCGGCCCTGCAGGCGCAGGGGTTCGCCGACTATCTGGCCGACCCGCTTGCGCGGGTTGAGCGACGCGTAGGGGTCTTGGAAGATCATCTGCATCTGCGCTCGCAGCGGTTGCATCTGGCGCCGCGAGAGGCCGGCGATCTCGCGACCCTCGAAGCGGACCGAGCCCGAGGTCGGCGCCAGCAGCTGCAGCACCGCCCGCGATAGCGTCGACTTGCCGCTCCCGGACTCGCCGACGAGGCCCAGGGTCTCGCCCTGGGCGACGCTGAAACTGACCCCGTCGACCGCTCGCACCCGATCCACCTCGCGGTCGATCAGCAGACCGCGCTTGACCGGGAAGTGCTTGGCCAGGTCGGTGACCTCCAGCAGGGGTGCTTCGCCGCGGCTCGGGCTCAGAGGCGGGGCCTGATCGAGCCGCACGACCGCGCCGAGCAGCTTGCGGGTGTAGGGGTCCTCGGCTGAGTAGAAGACGTCGTCGAGGCTGCCGCGCTCGACGATCCTGCCCTCGTGCATGACCAACACCCGGTCGGCCATTTCGGCGACGACGCCGAAATCGTGGGTGATCAGGATCGTCGCCAGGCTCCGTTCGCGGTTGAGGCGCCGCAGCAGCTCGAGGATCTTCGCCTGGACGGTGACGTCGAGGGCGGTCGTCGGCTCGTCGGCGATCAGCATCTCCGGCTCGAGCGTCAGCGCCATCGCGATTATCGCCCGCTGCCGCATCCCACCGGAGAATTCGTGCGGGTAGCTGTCGACGCGGCGCTGCGGCTCCGGGATCCCTACCGAGCCGAGGAGGTCGATTGCCCGTTCGCGAGCATCCGCCTTGCCCACCTCCGGCCGATGGGCCTGGATGGCCTCGACTATCTGGGCGCCGACCCGGTAGACCGGGTTGAGCGAGGTCATCGGGTCCTGGAAGATCATCGCGATCTCGGCACCGCGCACCTTCTGCAGCTCCGCCTCGCTTGCCCCGATCAAGTTCCGGCCGCGGAACCGCACCGAGCCCTCGATCGTCGCGTTCCGCGAGGGGATCAGTCCCATGATCGTCTGCGCGGTGACGCTCTTGCCCGAACCCGACTCGCCGACGATCGCCAGCACCTCGCCCGGTTCGAGGTCGAAGGAGATGCCGTCGACCGCTTGCACCTCGCCGCTTTCGGTCGCGAAGCCGACCCGCAGGCCCTCCACGCTGAGCAGCTTCTCCCTCATCCCGGACCCACGCTCATTGCGCCGAGCCCCCCAGCTTGACCCGCGGGTCGAGGTAGGCGTACGCGATGTCGACCAGGGCGTTGAAGAGGACGATGAAGAAGGCGCCGAAGAGCGTGATCGCCATGATCGGCGGCAGGTCCAGGTTGATCAGCGATTCGTAGGCAAACTGGCCGATGCCGTTGAGGTTGAAGACACCCTCGACCAGGATCGCCCCACCGAGCAACGCGCCGAAGTCGAGGCCGAAGAGGGTGATGATCGGGACCAATGAGTTGCGCAGCACGTGCCGGGTCATCACCCGGCGCTCGTCGACGCCCTTTGCGCGCGCCGTTCGCACGTAGTCCTCGTCCATCGCGTCGAGCATGTTGGAACGCAGCACGCGGCTGTAGAAGCCGATGTAGACGATCGCCAGGGTTACCCAGGGCAGGATCAGGTGATTCGCCCACTCGATCGGGTTTTCGGTCAGCCCCACGTAGCCGCCGGACGGAAAGATCCCGAGGTCGTAGGCCAGGTAGTTGAGGAAGATCGCCGCGAGCCAGAAGACCGGGATCGAGATGCCGGTCACGGCGACGATGGTCAGCACACGGTCGAGCAGGCCGCCGGCCCTGACAGCGGAGAAGTACCCGAAGAGGATGCCGAAGAACATCCAGATCACGGCGGCACCAATGCAGAGCGAGAACGTCGCTGGGATGCCTTCGACGATCCGCTCGTCGGCGTTTTCCTGCGTTTCGTATGAGACGACCTCGCCGCTGAAGATCTTCCCCATCATCGTCAGGTACTGCTCGGGCAGGGGATCGTCGAAGCCCCATTCCTCGGTGATGCTGGCGACCAGCTGCGGGCTGGCCGACCTGCCTGCCATCTGCCGCGCCGGGTCGGCGCTGGGGATCACGTTGAAGATCAGGAAGACCAGCACCGAGACGGCGAAGAGGACCGCGACCATGCCGGCGAGGCGCCTGACGACGAAGCGGGCCATCAGACCGGGGTTCCCTCCGGCTCGGCGATTCCGGCATGGGCCTCGAGTCGTAGCTTCGCTTTCGGGTCGAGCGCGTCGCGCAGGCCGTCGGCGAAGACGTTGACCGAGAGCACGGTGAGCAGCAGCATCGCGCCGGGGATGACCGTCAGCAGCGGTGCGCTGGTGATCAGTTCGAAGCCGCCCGCGATCATCGTCCCCCAGGAGGTGTTGGGCGGTTGCACGCCGACGCCGAGGAAGGAGAGGGTCGACTCGAGCAGCATGCTGTTGGCGATGCCGATCGCGAAGAAGACGATCACCGTCGACAGCAGGTTGGGCAGCAGCTCACTGAGCATCACCCGCAGCGAGCCCGCCCCCTGCGACACCGCGGCCTCGACGAACTCCTTCTCGCGCAGCGCCAGGACCTCGCCGCGGATCGGCCGCGCGACGTAGGGCGTGTAGACCACCCCGATGATCAGGATCGGGATCCAGATCGAGCTGCCGGAGAGGTGAAGGGGGCCGAGCTGGAGGCCACCAACGGCGAGGGTCAGGCCCAGGGCGGCGCCCAGCAGCGTCACCGGGAAGGCCCAGACGACGTCCAGCGTCCGCGCGATGACGGCGTCGAGCCAGCCGCGGTAGTAGCCGGCGAGCAGGCCCAGGCTCGTTCCCAGCAACGTCGCGATCAGGGCCGCGACGATGCCGACGAAGAGCGAGGTGCGCCCGCCGTACATCAGCCGCACCATCTCATCGCGACCCAGCCGCCCGTCGGCGCCGAGGAAGAACTTACCGCCGGCGCCGAACCAGACCGGGTCGATTGGCTTGCCTTCGCGGTTTACGACCTCGCGCGTTTCTCCCTCGACCTCGATTTTCTCCAGGGTGTGAGTCGCGTTCGGCCCGGTGTCGGCAACGTGATTAGCCCATAGCGGCGCCGCGAGGACGAAGAGAGCAATCAGGACGAAGAGCGCGCCGAAGGCGAGCGCCACTCGGTTGCGCCGCAGCCGCCGGTAGGCCAGGTACCAGGGACTGCGCCCCTCCATTACTTGAGCTGGAAGCTGGTCAGATCCTGGCCGAAGGTCGGGTTGAAGATCACCTCGTCGAGGTCGATGTCGCTGGAGACGAAGGTGGAGACCGTATTGGTCCCATACGGCGCCCACGGGGCCAGTTCCATGAATTCGCGGTCCATCGCCGCGTATTCGCTTTCCTGCTCAGGTCCGAGCGGCTCGGTGGCGAGCCTGGAGATTTTCGCGTTGAGCTTAGAGTTGTCGATCTGGGCGAGGTTCGTGTTGCCGATCGGGGCGATGCTTTCGCCGGAGAGCTGGGGCTGGAAGTAGCCGTTGGGATGCGGATAGTCCGCAAACCAGTTGGTCCAGCCCGTGTCGAGGTCGGGGGTCGAGGTGTTGGTGATCACCTGGAAGTAGACATCGGCGTTGATCGTTTTCAGTTGGGCGTCGAAGCCGAGTTTGTTCAGCACGTCGTGGTAGTAGGCGCCCGCTTCGTCGTTGGGGCTTTCGTTGTCGGTCCAGACGGTGATGTCGCGATCGGCTGGATTCGCCTGCGCGAGAAGTTCTTTAGCTTTGGCCATGTCGTGCGGGTAGAGGTTGAAGGGCTCGTGACCGGGCATGCCTTCGGGGAGGATCTGGTGGGCGGCGACGAGCGAGCCGGAGTAGATCCGTTCCAGCGCCGCCGAGTCGACCGCGTAGTTGACCGCCTGCCGGACCTTGAGATCGTCGAACGGCGGTTGCGACGTGTCCATCCAGAAGTAGTAGATGTTGATCGGGTGCTCGATTCGGAACTGGCTGCCCTCGTATCTGTCCTTGACCTCGTTGTAGAGGTCGGCCGGCAGAGTGCTCTGCATCCATTCCGACTGCCCCCGTTCGATTTCGTTGACCGAGGTCGCTTTGTTGCGGACGACGGTGATCTCGATCCTGTCGACGTGCCCGGAGGGGAGGTCGGGCATCAGCCTGCCATTGGTATTTGCCCACTGCGGGTTGCGCTCGTAGGACCAGCCGCGTCCCCGCTCCGAGCTGACGATCGCGTACGGCCCGGTCGCCGGGGGTGGGTCGTCGGTGAGGTTTTTCGCCGGCGTTCCGCTGGGGAGGACGGCGGAGTAGAGCAGCGCCAGCTCGTTGGTGAAGGTGCCTCGCGGTTCCGTCAGGCGGATGACGATCTCGCCGGTCTTGTCGTTGGTCTCGATCCCGGGAATGCCGCCGCGCTTGGTTTCGGCGAACTCTTCGGCGCCGACGATGCCCGTGTAGAACCCGGAGCCGGGCGAGTTGAGTTTGAAGACGCGCTCAATCGTGCTGGCGAAGTCCGAAGCCTTGACCGGGCTGCCGTCGGAGTACTTGAGGCCCTTGCGCAGGGTGAGCGTGTAGGTCTTGCCGTCCTTGCTGATCTCGGGCAGGTTCTCGGCGAGCGCCGGGATGACCTCGGTTCCGGCTTCGCCGCTGGCGTGGGCGTAGGTCAGCAGAGGCAGGTAGGTGTTGTACATCGCGGTCAAGCCTTCGGCCGTGTAGGCGATGCTCGGATCGAGTTCGGAGAAGGAAGCGTAGGTGCCGCGCAGCGTGCCCCCCTCTTTGCCCTCGGAGCTTTCACCGCACGACGAGAGGACCATGGCCGCCGCCACCAGTCCGCAAATAAGCAGGGCAGCATGCAGCTTCCTCACGTCACGACCTCCGATCTGGACTGGGCAGGGCCTCTGCGGGAATTAACTCCACCATAATCTCCTCGGCGGCGTCAACGGTCCCTGGACGTTTCTTTTCCCGCTCCAGAGGCCAATTCCTGCCCAGCGCGACGGCGGAGATGGCGACGATGGCCATCACCCCGACTCCCGCGACCACGAACGCGGCCCGCGGGCTCCACTGCGTCGCGACCACGCCGCCGAGGACGTAACCGAGACCGGGCGTCGCCGAGGCGATCGATTCGAGCGTGCCGACCACCCGCGCCTGCATCGTCGATGACGTCAGCTCCTGGACGGCGGAGACCACCGCGACCCACTGGACGCCGTTGCCGGCGCCGCCGACGACGGAGGCCGCGCAGGCGACGGCCAGGACCTGCGCGCCCGCCATGCCCAGGTAGCCGGCGCCGATCGCCACCGTGCTGAAGAAGAGGAGGACCGGCAGGGGGGCGCGCCGCAGGGTGGCGAAGACGACGCTGCCAAGCACCATCCCGACCCCCCAACTGCCCAGGAGGAGGCCGTAGCCGGCGTCACCCGCCCCTAGCGTCTCCTTCGCGTAGATCACCTCGATCGGGATCACCACGGCGAAGAAGACGAGGGCGGCGGCCTGCGCGGTCAGCAGGCGGCGCAGCGTCTGGTGGCGACGGATGTATCCGAGGCCGGCGCGTACCTGTTCCCGCAGGTGGCCGGGCTCGGGCTCGGCCTGCGGCAGCGGCCCGGCGGTGAGCAGGATCCACCCGATCAGGTAGAAGGAGGCGGCGTCCAGCAGCAGTGCCGACTGGACTCCGAGCG
>JBAREU010000340.1:0-2518 GCA_049796515.1 Solirubrobacterales bacterium | reverse complement strand
TCCTCGCCCTGGCCGCGCTGGCGATCGTCGTGGTCGAAGCCGGCGCGCTGCTGGCCGAGCTGCGACGCCGGCGCGGGCGCAGCATCTGGGCGCTCGACAACGCGATCGCCGAGTGCCAGGGGCGCCTCGCCGCCGGCCAACGGGACCAAGCACTGACGGCGCTGCTGCCGGTGGCCCGTAACCGGACGATGGAGGAGGCACTGAGCGGCGTCCTTGAGCAGGTCGGCCGGCCCGACGCCGAGACGCGGATCGCCAAGCACCTCGCCGAGTACGACTACCGCTCGCTGCGGCGCCTCGAGCGCAGCCGCATCCTCGTCCGCATGGGCCCCGCCCTGGGACTGATGGGGACGCTGATCCCGCTCTCCCCCGCCCTCGCCGGGCTTGCCGACGGCGACGTCGCCACGCTGACCGAGAACCTCCGCGTCGCCTTCAGCGTCACCGTCGCCGGCCTGCTTGTCGGCGCGATCGCCTTCGCCATCTCCCTGGTCCGCGACCGCCTCTACGCCCAGGACTACTCCGACGTCGAGTACATCGCCGCCTCCCTCACCGCCCCGACCGGCAACGGACTGCCCGCCTCCCAACACAGCCACTGGGCGGTGGCGCGGTGAAGGTCACCGCCCGCGCCCGCAGCCACGACGACCGCGCCGGCGACCCCCTCGACGGCCTGGTCAACCTCTTCGACCTAGGCATAGTCCTCTCCGTGGCCTTCCTACTAGCCGCCCTCTCCTCCCTAGACCTAACCAACGCCCTCACTTCCAAATCAAAGGAGCAGGCCACCCGCCCAACCGACGCCGTGGTCGCGAAGCAAGACCAGCAAGTCAAGGAGATCCAGCTAAAACCAGGCGAACGAGTAGTAGGCCGAGGCCAGCCAATCGGCAAGCTCTACCGCCTGAGCGACGGAAGAACCGTGATCGTCCGAGAAGGGAAGCAGCGGTAGTCCCTCGAACGGGCGGATACTCAAAACGCCGGCCTAATTAGGCCGGCGTTTGTCCGGGCGAGGGACTACCGCTGCTTCCCCAGCCGCCTGACCTCACCCCTTCTTCCGCCGCTTCAAGACGATCACCTTTTCCCGCGTCCGCACTTCGCCCCCACTCGGTTCGAAGCTGACGTTGACCCGAATCCGCCCGCGCCCATGCTGCTTGAGGAACCGCTTTAAGGGGATTTTCGGCTTGACCGGCAGCCGTACCGTCTTCATCCGCGGTGCCGTCCGCCTCAGGCGCCGCACACCTCGCCCCCAGAGGAACAGCTTGCCGGGACCGGGCACGCGTACGAACAGCACCGCCGAGCCGTTGCTGCGGTTTTTGATCAGACCGACGAAGCGGAACCGGTTCGAAGGCGGCCGTGAGGACGACTCCAGGATCGTTTCCAGCGTCGGGGCCGGGGCCGGCCGGCAGGGCGGCGGCAGCGTACCCGGCTCGCCGAAACGCTCAACGCGGGCGAAGCTCGCGCTCGCCTCACTGACCCAGACCCCCCCACGGCAATCGAGCGTTACGCCGAACGGCCCAGCTGCGACGGCGAAGTCATCAACGAAGCTGCCGTTCATCCATGAGACGCTAACCCGGCCGTTGAGGCGGTCAGCAACGTAGACCTTCCCCATCACATCGGCAGCGACGTCCACCGGGGATTCGAAGGCACCGGGGGCGGCGCCCCCTGAGCCAGCCTGGCATGCGATCGTGCAGACGTCGTCTCCCCCGACTGGGTCGACTTCCTTGCCGAAAGCGTGGAGGAACGTGCCGTCCGAGGCGAAGACATCCACGCGGCGGTTGCCGCCGTCGGCGACGATCAACTCGCCAGCGGGACCAAAGGCTACGTCCTGCGGTCCAGCCATTGCTCCGGCAGATCCGTCGGCCGGCGGCCCGGCCTGGCAGCCGGTTTCTTCCGTGCAGACGTTGCCGCCATCAGGATTGACTTCCTTGCCGATTCCGCGAACGAAGGCACCGCCCGGCGTGAAGACATCAACGCGGTTGTCGCTCCGGTTCGCCACGTAGAGAAGACCGGATGAGTCGAACTGAATGCCCCGCGGTTCGTGCAGGTGGGTCGTGCCGAAGAGGTATTTGAACGTGCCGTTCGAGGCGTAGACGGCCACGCGGTTGTTATTGGCGTCGGAGACAAAGAGCCTTCCTTCTGGACCGAAGGCGACCCCGATCGGGACCGTCAGTGCTCGGGGCGAGCTGCCGGCAACCCCCGCCTTGCAACCGCTCAACGCGGTGCAGATGTCGCCACCACCTGGGTCGACGTCACTGCCCATGGCCTGCAGGAAGGAGCCGTCGGCTTCGAAGCCGGTGACCCGGTGGTTTTCGATATCCGCCACGTATACGGTCCCGTCAGGGCCGACCGCCACCCCTTGTGGCGAATCGAGCTGGCCAGCGCCGCTGCCAAACGTCCCAAAACTGGAAAGCGGCCCGAACGCCAAGGCGCTCCCAGGGAACGCCAGCACCAAAGCTGCCGAGAGCACCACGAATTTGATTCCCCACCGCACGCCCCGCAGATTAGGGAATCGCCCCGCTCGGTCAAGAGG
>JBAREU010000339.1:0-3395 GCA_049796515.1 Solirubrobacterales bacterium | reverse complement strand
GTCCCGGATGCCGCCTGCGGCCGCGGCACCCGGATGCGGACCGTCAGACCCAGCCGCTGCATCAGGGTCGGGTAGTCGCCGAGTGCGCCGAGGCGGCGGTGGAAGTCCCAGCGCGGCTCGGCCGGCGGCGGCGGCACCGCCTTGATGTCGGGCGGACCCTCCCATTTGCTCCGCATCTCGGGCCGGTCGTAGAAGCGCAGTGCCTGCGCGAACGCCTCCGTGACCGGATAGTCCTCAAGCGCTTTGACGACCTTGTCAGCTTCGACTGTGGCCGGTGGCACGATGCCTTTGGCGGCGATTTCCGCTTCGAGCCTCTCGTAGGGGTCGGTCGGGCGCGGCGCCGGCGGACGGTACTGGAACTCGACCGGGCCCTGCGTCTGCCCAGCGGGCTTCGGCGACCCGGAGCCGAGGCCGAGCAGCTTGCGCAGCCAGCGGCAGAGCCGACGCAGCGGCAGGCAGAGCAGGGCGAGGGTCCCGATCAGGCAACCCTGCGGTTTGGCCGGCGGCCCGCCCGGGACGGGACCGTGCTGTTCGGTGTCGAGGTCGTGCTCCTCGCCGACGTCGGTGTGGAGCAGGCAGCCGAGGTCGGGACGGAGCGGATCGAGCTGCTCGGGGGTCGGCATCTCCGCCCCGCCGGCCTGTCCCGCCCGCTTGTAGAGGTGGCGCAGGTAGGCGACGGTCCAGCGCACTGGGAAGGAGTGGATCGCCCGCCCGCTGTGGTCGCGGAAGGACCAGGGCAACACCGGCGACCCGCTGGGAAAGAGGTGCTCCCAGAGGTCCTCGTCGAGCGGGTCCTGGGGAACGATCGTCGCCGGCACCGGCGTCCCAGCGTCGAAGCCGACCTCGAAGGCGACCTCGCCGGCGGCGACGCGCGCCGTCCAGGTCTCGAGCTCGGGGAAGTCGGCAAGGGTGTACTCGGTCGCCAGCGCGTCGACCCCGAGCCGCGGCGAGACGAAGACGTCGAGCTCGACCGCCGACGCGTCGGCGCCCCGCGGCAACGCCGTCCAGTGGATCTGGTGCTCAGGCATAGGCTCGGCAGTAGTCCGCCCACGGGTCGATCGTGAGCGTTTCGTCGTCGGGGTCTTTGTAGGGCGCGAGCAGTGCCTCGAACGGCGGGTCGCTCTTCGAGCCGGCGAACTTGCGCTCGCAGGAGATCTCGACCGAGGTCGAGAAGAGGCAGAGCTCGATCTCCACCGTCAGGGTCGCGCGGCCGACCGCCTTGCCGGACTCGGGCTCGTAGCTGAGGCTGAGATAGAGCTCGATCGAGACCGAGATCAGGCCGAGCACCGAGACGTTGCCGCCGAGCCGGAAGTAGCCCATGAGGAGGGCGCCTTTGCCGGTTTCGAAGGCGAAGTAGACGCCGGCCATCACGTGCACGCCGCCGCTCGCCACGCCCAAGTTGATCGAGAGGCTGGCGCCGAACTCGAAGGATGCCTCAAGGCGCTGCACGGCTTCCGGGTCGACCCTCATCAGGAAGAAGCCGCCGCCGCCGAAGGCCGACACGGTGAGCAGGAAGGGCTCGTTGCGCGCGCAGAAGTTGAAGCTGACGGTCAGCGGCGCGCCGGTGAACGGCAGCTCGAGGCGGGCGCCGGTGCTGACGTGCTGGAGCGCGAACATCCCGACCGAGATGTCGGGCAGCGCGATCGAGAAGCCGGTCGCGATCCGCTGCGGCGTGACCTCGACCGCGGCCGCCTTGCTGAAGCTCTCGAGCGGGAGGGTGTCGCTCAGGGTCTCGACGAAGGAGAGCGGCCCGACAAACGCCATCTTCCCGAGCTCGACGTCGATCTCGGGCTTCGCGCCGGCGGGCGCGTGGAACCGAGCCTTCGTGACCGCGACGACGATGCACTCGAATGTCGGCACCAGGCGCAGCTCGACGTTCTCGAGCGTGCTCTCAACGAAGGCCTTCGGCTTGGCCCCCTTCGCCTCGGCGTAGGCGTACAGCGTCAGCCGCGCGCCGCCCTTCGGCACGAAAACCGGATTGGGTGTCGGATACGGCTGCAGCTCGGGCTCGAATTTCCACTCGGCGGCCAGCGGCACGTCGGGGAGCTGTTTCGTGACGAGCTTCGGCGCCTTCAGCTGGCCGGTCGGCCCCGGGGGCTGCTTGAGGACCTTGCGCAGCGCGAGCAGGCCGAGCAGCTTCGCGCTGTCGGGGAAGAACGCCTCGGGGTTGAAGATGCCGCGCGAGAGGCCGTCGAGGTCGTTGCCACCGAGCGGCCCGGTGGCCCGCGAGAGGCCGACGACGTCCATCGAGGGCGAGAGCAGCCCGCCCGCCTTGTCGGCGGCGTCGCCGAGCCCGAGCTTGAGCGGAGCGAGGAGGCTGGCGAACACCTCGCCGGGGTTGCCGGCGCCGAGGCCGTGTTCGCGGTAGGCGGGGTGGTACCCGACCTGTTTCATCTCGCCCTGGCCGGTGGCGATCTCCACCGCCGGCAGGCGGATGTGGGCATCGAGCAGCACCGGGTGGAAGCCGGCGCGGAGGGGCCCGCCGAGGCTGGCGCCGAACGCGGCGTCGGCGACCGGGAACGTGGCTTTGCCCGACTCACTGTCGTCCTCGGGCACGAGGGCCAAAGGGCTGCCGCCGAGGTCGGCGCGGTGCAGGCCGTTGGCTTTGAGCTCGTCGGTCGCTGCCTTCACGCCCATTTCGTTCACCTGTCCCGACGCGACGAAGACGAGCGGCAGCGAGAAGTGCGTCTGGTTGCCGTGCCCGTCGTCGGCCTCAACCGCAAAGGGGAACGGCTTGCTTTGCACGACCACGAGAAAGGGACCTTCCTTCGTCACCTTGTCGATCGGCGGCGTCACCAGCGTGCGCAGGCGCACGCGCTTGAGCGGCATCAGGCGAGCGAGTCGGTCGCTTGCGCCTGTCCCGTAGCGCAGCTCCGGCTCGCGGACGACGATGAAGCTGCGCTTGCGCAGCGCCGCCGGCCGGCCCGGCATGCCCTCCTGCCATTTGCGCTCGGTGATCGTGACCAGCGAAGCCCGGTGGCCGAAGGGGAAGAGGAAGCCCGCTTCGACGACCTTGACGTAGTGGTCGCGGCCGAGGGTGGTGCGGTTGGTCCATTCCTCGAGCCCGAGCTCGCCGGGCGGGTCCTCCCAGCGGCCGGTCGCGTCGAACCAGCTTCCGAGCGCGCTGAGCGCGAGCCGTTCCACCTCGAGCGGCGCCGTTCCCTCCAGCGTCCGCCAGTTCGAGGTGAGGTGCGCGATCGCGTGGCGGTGGAACTCCGAGAGGCTCGCGAGGAACGGCTCGTACAGTTTTTGCGGCGGGTTGAGCGGATTGTCGGGGTCCCAGCGCATGTCGCCGTCGCCGCTCCGCACCCAAACTGCGCGAGCCTCGCGCTTGGCGTGGTCGCGCGGTGTGCCCTCTGTCCCCGGCACGAGGCCGAGCCGCGAGTGCCACAGCT
>JBAREU010000338.1:0-7047 GCA_049796515.1 Solirubrobacterales bacterium | reverse complement strand
GCCAGACCCTGCGCGACTCGGTCCGCGCCCACCTGGTCGCCGACGTGCCGGTCGGCGTGCTGCTCTCTGGCGGAGTCGACTCGGCTGGTCTCGTCGCCCTCGCCGCCGGCGAGCAGGCCGACCCGGTGAAGACCTTCTCGGTCGGTTTCGAGGAGGCGAGCTTCGACGAGCTCGACCGGGCACGACTCGTCGCCAAGCGCTACGCCACCGACCACCACGAGATCGTCCTGCGCCCCGATGCGGTCGAGCTGCTGCCGAAGCTGATCGAGGCCTTCGACGAGCCCTTCGGCGATTCCTCGGCACTGCCCACCTACCTCGTCTCCGAGCTGGCCGCGGGCGAGGTCAAGGTCGCGCTCTCCGGCGAGGGGGGCGACGAGCTGTTCGGTGGCTACTACACCTACGTGGCCGACCTGCTGGCGCCGCGCGTGGGCCGCCTCGCTGTCCTCGCCGCGCCGCTCGCCGAGATCCTGCCCAGCTCCGACGCGAAGGTCAGCCTCGACTACAAAGCCAAGCGCTTCGCCCGTGGTGCCCACCTGCCGCCGCTGGAGCGCCACCACGCCTGGAAGGAGATCTTCTCGCGTCAGTCGCAGGCCGCGCTGCTGACCGGTCGCGATCCCAACTGGGACCCGGTCGACCTCTACCGCGAGCGCTACGCCGAAACCGCCGGGGCCGAGCCGCTGGCCCGCCTGCAGGACGTCGACCTCGGCATCTACCTGGTTGACGACCTGCTGGTCAAGACCGACCGCTCGAGCATGGCGCACTCGCTGGAGCTGCGCGTCCCCTTCCTCGACAACGAGGTGGCCGCGATGGCGCTAGGCCTGGCCACGCCGCTGAAGGTGCGCGGCACGGCGAAGAAGCGGCTGCTGCGGCGGGCGCTGGCGCCCTTGCTGCCCAAGGAGGTCCTGCGCAGCCCCAAGCAGGGCTTCTCGATCCCGGTCGCTGCCTGGCTGCGCGGCCCGCTGCGCGGCTTCGCTCACGAAACGCTCTCGGCGGAGACGCTCTCGCGGCAGGGCTGGCTCGACCCGCCCACCGTCACCGGCCTGCTCGACCGCCACTGCTCCGGCAAGGAGGACCTCAGCCGCCAGCTCTGGGGGCTGATGGCCTTCACGCTCTGGTTCGACAGGTACGCGGTCTAGCCTGGACCGGTGCCCGCCGCGGTCGATGCGCTCCTCGCCTTCCTCCTCGCGGGGATCCTGGCGCTGCTGCTGGTGCCGCTCACCGACCGGGTCGCGCGGCGCATCGGGGCGATCGACTACCCCGACGACGAGCGCTCGCTGCACGCTGCGCCGACGCCGCGACTGGGCGGCTTGGCGATTCTCGTCGCGGTCCTCGCGGCGGCCCTGATCTGGCTGCCCTGGAACGCCGAAACGCGCGCGATCCTCGCCGGCGCCGCGCTGATCACCGCGGTCGGCATGCTCGACGACGTCTACGAGCTCGACGCCGCAACGAAGCTGCTCGGCCAGACGGCGGCGGTTGTCGTGCCGGTCTCGGCCGGGGTGACGGTCGACAGCTTCACCGTGCCCTTCCTCGGCCAGCTCAACCCTGGCTCGGTCGAGCTGCTGGGGCTGCCGGGCGGCGGCTCGATCGACCTCGGCGACGTCGGCACGACGCTCGGCATCGTCGCGATGATCAACGTGATCAACCTGATCGACGGGGTCGACGGGCTGGCTGCCGGCGTCTGCCTGATCTCCGGCGTCGCCCTGGCCGTGATCGCTCTCTCGCTCGATCGCACCGCAGCCGGTGTGCTCGCAGCGCTAACCGCGGGCGCCTCGCTCGGCTTCCTCCGCCACGGCTTCCCCCCGGCGAGCACCTTCATGGGGGACACCGGCTCCAACCTGCTCGGCTACCTGCTTGGCGTCGTCGCCGTGCAGGGCGCCCTCAAGACCAACGCCGTCATCGCCCTCTTCCTGCCGCTGATCGTGCTCACCGTGCCGATCATGGATACCGGCTTCGTCGTCGCCAAGCGACTCAAATATGGGCGGCCGATCTACAAAGCCGACCGTTGGCACTTCCACCACCGGATGGAGAACATCGGCTTCTCGCAGCGGCGCACGCTCGCCTACCTCTACGGCTGGACCGCTGTCATGGCCGCCCTCGCCCTCGCCCTGCGCTTCGTCCCTTATAGCGACGACCACGGCAACTTCGATCTCCTCTGGAGCCTGGTGATCGCCGCCTTCGGCCTGTTGGCGATCGCTGCCAGTGTCTACCTGGTCTACGTGCTGGAGATCCTCAAGCTGCGCCGCTTCGGCCGGATCGATCCTGAGACCGGGGAGTTCGGCGCGATCGACCCCGAGACGGGCGAAATCGAAGCGATTGAGCCAAGCCGCTGAGACTTTGTGCGAGGTTGTGACAAACCTCACGAATCGGCTCTAGAAAGCGGATCGTCGGGCCTTTGGGATATAGTGACTCATCCGCTGGTTCCCTCCCGAAAAAGGGGACTCGAAGCGGATTTATGTCCCCTCCCAAGCATGTCGACCTCCTGGCGCTAGCCGCCGCCCTGGCCGTGTTCGTCCTCGGCGGACTGCCCCTGCTCGGCTACGCGATTGCCGCTGCTGCCTGGCTCGCCCAGCGCGGGATCCAGGTGCTCGCCGGCCGGCGTATCGTCGCCGAGCTCGCCGCGGGCAATCGTCAGCGGGCGATGGGGGCACTGGCCGCGACCACGCTCGGACGCGTCTGGCTGATGGTGACGGCGGCGCTGCTCGCCGGTCTGGTGTCGCACGAGGCGGGCCTCGCTGCCGCGGTCCTGCTCGCCATCCTCTTCACCGTCTCCTTCGCCGCGGCGGGGATCGCTCAGCTCTTCGAGCCAGAGGAGCAGGAGGCGCGATGAGCGCCGAGGCCGCAACCGCCGCTCCGCCCGCGGGCAGCTCCGGGCTGAGCACCAAAGCGAAGGTCCTGATCGGGTTCGGCGTCTACTTCGCGGTGACGATCCTGATGCTGCTGATCTTCGGCAGCGACGGCAAGAACGAATCGTTCCAGCCGCAGAACGAGTTCAAACTCGAAACCTGGCTCGACATCCACCTGGGCAGCCTCGACCTCAGCATCAATAAGGCGGTCGTCTATCTCGCCCTCGCCAGCGGGCTGACGATCTTCACGATGGTCTGGATCTCACGCCGCATGGCCGAGAAACCGAACCGCGTCCAGACCGCGATCGAGGTCGCCTACGACCTGACCAAGAACAACATCACCGGCGGCAACATGGACGCCAAGCTGGCGGCACGGTGGTTCCCGTTCCTCGCCGCGCTCTTCTTCTTCATCTGGTTCTCGAACATGATCGGCTTCCTGCCGCTGCCGACCAACACCGAGCACCCGGTCAACATCCTCGGCGTCGAAGTCCCCGCCTTCGCCCTCTACGCGGCCACCGCGAACATCTCGATCCCGCTGGTCCTGACGCTGGTCGTCTGGGTCTCCTACCACGTCGAAGGCATCCGGGCGAAGGGCTTCATCCCCTACTTCGCCGGTTGGCTGCCCCCCGGGCTGGAGGAGATGAACCCGATCGGCAAGGCGGCGATCTTCCTGATCGAGGTGATCTCCCACTTCGTGCGGGTGATCTCGCTCTCCGTGCGTCTCTTCGCCAACATCCTCGCCGGCCACCTGCTGCTGCTCTTCATGGGCGGCGGGTTGGCGGTGCTGCTCGGAATCGCCGCGCTCGGCGCGCTCACCTTCCCGATGGCCTTCGTCTTCTTCATCTTCGAGGTGGGCCTGGTGGCGACGCTGCAGGCGTTTATCTTCTCGACCCTCACCGCGATCTACATCGGCGGAGCGACCGCCGCAAGTCACTAAAAACAAAGGAGTCAGACCCGATGGATCTCATGTCCCTACCGATTGCCGAGGTCACCGACGAAGGAGTGACGGACGCCGGCAAGGCGATCGCGCTCGGCGTCGGCGCCGGGCTAGGCTCGATCGGCGCCGGCATCGGCGTCGGCTTCATCTTCGGCAAGGAGATCGAGTCGGTCGCCCGCCAGCCCGAGATGAAAGACGAGCTGCAGAGCATCCGCTGGCTTGGCTTCGCGCTGACCGAGGCGGTCGCCTTCTACACCTTCATCTTCGGCCTGATCGCCTTCTTCCTCTAGGTCGACCCGGTGGAGCTACTTTTTGGCGACATAGCGGGCTTCATCGCCCTCGCCGCAGAGGCGGCGCACGGGGAGGAAGAAGGCGGCAGCTTCCTGGTCTCGCCGGGCCTCGGCCTGATGATCTGGACGCTGGTCATCTTCCTCTTCACGATGTGGGTGCTGAGCAAGGTCGCCTTCCCGAAAATCCAGGAGGCGCTCGACAAGCGGGCCAAGACGATCGCCGAGTCGATCGAGGCGGCGGAACGGCAGCGCCGCGAGTCCGACGAGCTGCTCGAGGAGTACCGCGGGCGCCTCGCCGAGGCGCGCGAGCAGGCCGACGACATCATGGCCCGCGCCCGTAAAGCGGCCGAAACGGCAGAAGCCGAGGCGACCACGGCCGGCAAGGAGAAACGCGAGGAGCTGGTCGCGGCGGCCAAGCGCGACATCGAAGCCGAGACGCGCCGCTCGCTTGAGCAGATCCGCAAGGAGGTCGCCGATCTGACCGTGCTGGCGACCGAGAAGGTGACCCGCAAGAGCCTCACCACCGAGGACCAGCGCCGCTTGGTCGAGGAGGCGCTCAGCGAGGTTGACTTCACCAGCCTCTCAAAGGCGGAGAGCTAGCGAATGCAGGATCCGGCTCGCGTATACGCCGAGGCGCTCTTCGAGGTTGCCAAGGAGAAGGGCAAGCTCGACTCGATTGGGGCTGACCTCGGCCAGTTCGTCGACGCCGTCGACCGTAACCGTGACCTGCAGGTCTTCCTCTTCAGCCCGCACTTCTCCTCGGCTGAGAAGGTTGAGGGCTTGCAGCGCGCCGTCAGCGGCGCCGACACCGAGCTGGTCAACTTCCTCGAGCTGCTGATCGAGAAGGGGCGGATGACCGAGATCTTCCGCATCCGCCGCGAGTTCGACGAGCTCTGGAAGCGGGAGAACAAGCGGATCGACGTGACCGTGACCAGCGCGGTCGAGCTGGACCCGGCCGTGGTTGCCAAGATCGGCGAGGAGATCGAGCGTCAGACCGGCCACAAGGTCGACCTGGCGAGCCGGGTCGACGACGAGGTCCTCGGCGGCATCGTTTTGCAGGTCGGCAACATGGTGCTCGACGCGAGCATCCGCAGTCGTCTAGAGAAACTTCGAAAGAGCGTCGCCCAGGCGGCCTAAGGAGGCATAGAGCATCCCCATGGAGATCAAGCCCGACGAGATCGCATCGATTCTGCGCGAGCGGATCGAGGGACTGGACACCGGCAGCGCCGACCTCTCGGAGGTCGGCACCGTGCTGTCCGTCGCCGACGGGATCGCCCGCATCCACGGCCTCGACAACTGCATGGCGCTGGAGATGCTCGATCTGCCCCACGGCGTTACCGGCCTCGCCCTCAACCTCGAGGAGGACAACGTCGGCGCGGTGCTCTTCGGCGAGTGGGACAAGATCGTCGAGGGCGACACGGTCAAGCGCACCGGCCACCTGCTGCGGATCCCCGTCGGCGACGAGCTGCTCGGCCGCCTGGTCGACCCGCTCGGCCGCCCGCTCGACGACAAGGGCGAGGTGGCGACGACGCAGACCCGCCCGGCCGAGTTCAAAGCGCCCGGCGTCGTCCAGCGCCAGCCGGTGACCGAACCGGTGCAGACCGGGCTGATGTCGATCGACGGGATGATCCCGATCGGCCGCGGCCAGCGAGAGCTGATCATCGGCGACCGTCAGACCGGCAAGACGGCGATCGCGGTCGACACGATCATCAACAACCGCGACAAGGACATGATCTGCATCTACGTCGCGATCGGCCAGCGGATGTCGACCGTCGTCCAGCTGAAGGAGGTACTGGAGGAGAACGGCGCGATGGAGAACACGATCATCGTTGCCGCTCCCGCCGATGAGGCGGCGCCGATCAAGTTCATCGCCCCCTACGCGGGGTGCGCGATGGGCGAGCACTTCCTCTACAACGGCAAAGCGGCGCTCTGTGTCTACGACGACCTCACCAAGCACGCCTATGCCTACCGCCAGATGTCGCTGCTGCTGCGGCGTCCGCCCGGTCGCGAGGCGTACCCCGGCGACGTCTTCTACCTGCACTCGCGCCTGCTGGAGCGGGCGGTGAAGCTGAACGACGAGCTCGGCGGCGGCTCGTTGACGGCGCTGCCGATCATCGAGACGCAGGCCTCCGACGTCTCCGCCTACATCCCGACCAACGTGATCTCGATCACCGACGGTCAGATCTTCCTCGAGTCCGACCTCTTCAACTCGGGAGTGCGGCCGGCGATCAACGTCGGCATCTCGGTCTCGCGGGTGGGCGGCAACGCGCAGACCAAGGCGATGAAGAAGGTCGCCGGCAAGCTGCGCCTCGACCTCTCCCAGTACCGCGACCTCGAGGCCTTCGCCCAGTTCGGCTCCGAGCTCGACCCGGAGACGCAGAAAACGCTGAATCGCGGCGAACGGCTGGTCGAGATGCTGAAGCAGAAAGAGCGTGAGCCGCTCGAGATGGCCGACCAGGTCGCCGCGATCTACTCCGGCACGGGCGGTTTCCTCGACCGGGTGAAAACGGAGCGGGTCGGTGAGTTCCTGCGCGACCTGCGCATCCGGCTGCACTCCGAGAAGGCCGATCTGCTGGAGCGGATCGCGACCAGCGGCAAGCTAGAGGAAGCCGACGAGGAGGAGCTGGGCGCGGCGATCCGCGAGTTCGTCGACGACTTTGGCCCCGACTTCGACGAGCACGGCGACCCGCTAGAGGCGGGCGAGTCGGACCGCATTCACTCCGAGGAGGAGCGGGCGAAGCCGAGCCGCACCGCCGAGGCCGAGGCTGAGACCGAGACCGAGAAGGAGACCGCCGCCGCCTGATGGCTTCCCAGAAGGACGTCAAGAACCGCATCGCGTCGATCAAGAACATCAACAAGATCACGCGGGCGATGGAGATGGTCGCGGCGGCGCGGCTGCGCCGCGCCGAGCAGCGGATAGAGCGCCTGCGCCCCTACGCGCAGGGCATGCGCAAACTGACCCGGCGAGCCTCCGAGC